>CAXNEG010000148.1:0-4431 GCA_964201305.1 Polaromonas sp. | reverse complement strand
ATGTTCGGGCAAGATGCTACTTTGCTGTTTGATGCGTATGTCATCGGGCTGCTGGAGCGCGTCCGCCAACGATTGATTTGATTTCTTTTATTTTTTTGAAACGATGACCATGCTGCTTGACGCTGATGACTCACAACTTGTTCTGGTTGATTACCAGTTGCGTTTGATGCCGGCGATTTTTGAGAGCCAGCAGGTGATTGCCAACGCTGTGCGATTGGCGCGCTTGGCTGCGGCACTGCAAGTGCCGCTCTGGGGTACCGAGCAAATGTCTGAAAAATCAGGTCTGGGGCCGAATGTGCCTGAAATTCACTCCGTCATTGAAGGGGCGGGCGGCCGGGTTTTGCAAAAAATGCATTTCAGTGCCGTGGCGGATGGTTTGGCTGACATGCTGCGCCCGCCAGTGCGCAAAACTACCACTGGCGGTAACGCCCGCAGCCTGCCCAAGCATTTGCAAAAAAATGCGCAGCCCGAGGAAGAGGGTCGCGGCACCATTGTGTTGGCCGGATGTGAAACGCATGTCTGCCTGATGCAAACGGCGCTTGATTTGCTGCAGGAAGAGTTCGATGTCTGGGTGGTGACCGACGCCTGCAGCTCGCGCAGCGAGCGCAACCGCGACGCTGCTTTTGACCGTCTGGCCGGCAACGGCGCAGAACTGGTGACCACCGAGATGGTGGCCTTTGAATGGTTGCGATCCGCCCAGCACCCGTTTTTCAGGGAAACGCTGGCTTTGATCAAGTAGTGTCAGCCTGAAGCAAGTCTGTTATCAATAATTATGAATTCAGTTTAAAGGTCAGACCCTGAGCCATTGAGTTCAGGGGCGACCCACCAAAGGGGACAAACAAGATGTTCAAGGCTTTGCTGCTCAACAAAACAGAGGCGGGTTTCTCGGCGGGCATCGCCGACTTGGACGACGCGCAACTGCCGCCCGGCGATGTGCGCGGCCACCTCGAGTACTCGACCCTGAATTACAAGGATGGCCTGGCCATCACCAACCGCGGGCCGGTGGTGCGCGCCTGGCCCATGGTGGCGGGAATAGACGGGGCCGGCGTGGTCACGCGGTCCAGCCACCCGGCCTGGCAAGCAGGCGACCGGTTCGTTCACAACGGCTGGGGCTTGGGTGAAACGCGCTGGGGCCTGCTGGCCGAGAAAGCCAGCTTGCAGGGCGATCAACTGATCAAGCTGCCGGCGGCGCTCAGCACCCGCCAGGCCATGGCCATCGGCACGGCCGGCTACACCGCCATGCTTTGCGTGCTGGCGCTCGAGCAGCATGGCCTCAAGCCCGGTGCCGGCGAGGTGCTGGTCACCGGCGCTACGGGCGGTGTGGGCAGCACCGCGGTGGCATTGCTCAGCAAGCTGGGTTACACCGTGGTGGCCGCCACCGGCAAGGCGTCTGAAGCCGCTTACCTGCAGCAACTCGGTGCCGGCGCCGTCATCGACCGGGCCAGTCTGTCAGCTCCCGGCAAACCCCTGCAAAAAGAACGCTGGGCCGCCGTGGTGGACGCGGTAGGCTCGCACACGCTGGCCAATGCCTGCGCACAGACGGCTTATGGCGGCGTGGTTGCGGCCTGCGGGCTGGCGCAAGGTGCAGATTTCCCCGCCACCGTCATGCCTTTCATCTTGCGCGGCGTCACGCTGGCCGGCATCGACAGCGTGATGGCGCCGCTGGCCCGCCGCCAGCTGGCCTGGCAGCGCTTGGCACAAGACCTGGAGCCGGCCAAGCTAGAACTGATGATCGAAGAAGTACCCCTGGCACGCGCCGCTGAAAAGGCCGAAGACTTGATGCTGGGCAAGGTGCGCGGCCGCATTCTGGTCAAGATCCAGCCTTGAGCGCAAACCCATAAAACTTTCCCGGAGACCTGAGATGAGCCAAGCGAAGACCCCCATGCGCTATGCCGATTTTTACCGTCAGTCTATTGAGCAGCCCGATGCCTTCTGGACAGAACAGTCCAAGCTGATCGACTGGTTCAAGCCTTTCGAGCGTGTTTGCAACTACGACAAGCCGCCATTCGTAAATTGGTTTGAAGGGGGCTTGAGCAATTTGTGCCACAACGCAGTGGACCGGCACCTCAAGGACCGCGCAGGGCAGGCCGCGTTGATCGCCATCTCTACCGAAACCGGCAGCGAAAAAAGCTATAGCTTTGCCGAGCTTCACCGGGAAGTGCAGCGCATGGCCGCCAGCTTGAAGGCATTGGGCGTACAAAAGGGTGATCGCGTGCTGATCTATATGCCCATGGTCGCCGACGCTGCTTTTGCCATGCTCGCCTGCGCACGCTTAGGCGCCATTCATTGTGTGGTGTTCGGCGGCTTTGCCAGCGGCTCGTTGGCCTCCCGGATTGACGACGCCACGCCCAAGGTCATCGTGAGCGCCGATGGCGGCTCGCGCGGCGGCAAGGCCATGCCTTACAAGCCCTTGCTCGACGAAGCCATCCGTCTGGCCGCTCACAAACCGTCAGCGGTGCTGTTGTCAGACCGCCAACTCGCGCCCATGAACCTGGTGGCCGGCCGCGACCATTTGTGGTCCGAGCTGCGCCTGCAGCACTTTGACGCGCTAGTGCCTTGCGAGCCGATGAAGTCCACCGATATCAGCTACACCATCTACACCAGCGGCACCACCGGCAAGCCCAAGGGCGTGCAGCGCGACACCGCCGGTTACATGGTGGCGCTGGCGGCCAGCATGAAGCACATTTTCGACGGCCGTGCCGGCGAAACTTTTTTTTCCACAAGCGACATCGGCTGGGTGGTGGGTCACAGCTACATCGTCTACGGACCGCTGATCGCCGGCATGGCGACCATCATGTACGAAGGCCTGCCCACGCAGGGCATGGATGGTCAGCCCAACGGTGGCATCTGGTGGAGCCTGGTCGAAAAATACAAGGTCACAGCCATGTTCAGCGCACCTACGGCAGTGCGCGTGCTTAAAAAGCAAGACCCCGCACTGCTTCAAAAATACAATCTGTCCACCCTGCGTGCGCTGTTCCTGGCCGGTGAACCGCTGGACGAGCCCACCGCCCGCTGGATCAGCGAAGGTTTGCGAGTGCCCATCATCGACAACTACTGGCAAACTGAAACCGGCTGGCCGCTGCTCACGGTAGCTAACGGTGTTGAAAAAACGCCCAGTAAGTTCGGTAGCCCGGGCGTTCCCATGTACGGTTACCGCGTCAAGCTGCTGCACGAGAGCACCGGCGAAGAGCTCACCCAGCCCAACGAAAAAGGTGTGGTCGTGCTGGAAGGCCCGACGCCGCCAGGCTTCATGCAAACCATCTGGCAGGACGATGCGCGCTTCGTCAACACCTACTGGAAGAGCGTGCCAGGCAAGATGGTCTACAGCACCTTTGATTGGGGCATCCGAGACGAGGATGGTTACTACTTTATTTTGGGCCGAACAGACGACGTGATCAACGTGGCCGGCCACCGCCTGGGCACCCGCGAGATCGAAGAAAGCATTTCCGGCCATGCGATGGTTGCTGAAGTGGCCGTTGTCGGCGTGGCTGACCAGCTCAAAGGGCAGGTGGCCATGGCCTTTGTGGTGCTCAAAGATGCCAGCGCGCTGAACGACCCTGCCGTGGCGCTCAAGCTTGAAGGCGAGATCATGAAGCGTGTGGATGGGGATTTGGGTGCTGTGGCCCGACCGGCACGTGTGCGTTTTGTCACGGCGCTGCCCAAGACCCGCAGCGGCAAACTGCTGCGCCGTACCATCCAGGCCGTTTGCGAAGGTCGCGATGCCGGTGACTTGACCACCATGGATGACCCGGCAGCGCTGCAGCAGATCAAGGACCGGATGAGCAGCTGAGTCGTGTGCGCGTGAAAAAGCTATAGTCAAGCCCGCCGGGCCAGACAGAGTACCTGTACCGGCTGCAGAAAGTGCATCACCATGGTCAAGCGAGCCGTTAACAAACCTGCCGATGAATCCACTGAGCCCGACGAAGTGTTCGAGCTGGCTGCGGAGGTTTTTCGAGTCATGTCGGCGCCTATGCGGCTGAAAATTATCAGCAGTCTTTGCGTGGCTGAAAAAAATGTGAGTGAATTACTCAGTCAGATCCCGACCACCCAGCCCAACATGTCGCAACACCTCAACACCTTGTACCGGGCCGGTGTGCTGGGAAAACGGCGAGACGGCGTGCAAATTTACTACCGCATCATTGACGAGCGCGTGGCCCAGCTTTGCCGCACTGTCTGCCTGCAGATCGCCAGCCAGACGGACTAAGTCAGCCCGTGCCCGCCCTGGCTGGCCTCGGGCCGATCGTCATTTTCGCGCAACCGTTCGGTGGCACAATACACTTGTTCTGAAGGCCCTTCCTGCCACAGTCGCATCCGCTAATCGGTCAAGCCGTGCTGCGGAAGGTTAACTAACCAGCTTTAACCAGCTAATGTTTCCCCAAGGGAAACGGAGGTCAGCGGATATGAGTTCCAACGCGCCCACACCGGCATCGG
>CAXNEG010000147.1:0-4458 GCA_964201305.1 Polaromonas sp. | reverse complement strand
TCGGGCCCGACCAGGCCGGCCCGGTCCAGAGCAAACACCACGGGCAGGTTTTGCAAGGCCACGTCATGGATCATCTGGTCATACGCTCTTTGCAAAAACGTCGAGTAGATGGCCACCACAGGCTTGAGGCCTTCGCAAGCCAGGCCGGCGGCAAAGGTCACGGCGTGTTGCTCAGCAATTCCGACGTCGTGGTAGCGACCGGGAAAGCGCTGGCTGAACTCCAACAGGCCCGAACCTTCCCGCATGGCCGGCGTGATGCCCACCAGACGGGGGTCTTTGTCAGCCATGTCGCAAATCCATTGCCCGAAGACCTGGGTGTAAGTGACTTTGGAACTGACCGCAGGGCTCAGACCCACTGCAGGGTCAAACTTGCCGGGGCCGTGGTAGGCCACCGGGTCGGCTTCAGCTTTGGCATAACCTTGGCCCTTGCGGGTGACCACATGCAAAAACTGCGGCCCTGTGGCGCCACGCAATTTTTGCAAGGCATCCACCAAGCCATGAACATCGTGACCATCAATGGGTCCCGTATAAGTGAACCCTAACTTTTCGAAAATGGTGTCGGGGGCAATCAGGTTTTGTGTTTGTTGCTCGATGCGCCTGGCCAATTCAAACAAAGGCGGCGCGTTGCGCAGCACTTGCTCACCCCATTTTTTAGCTTCTGTGTAAAAGCGCCCCGACATCAATTGCGCGAGGTATTGATTCAAAGCTCCTACCGGCGGGCTGATGGACATGTCGTTGTCGTTCAAGATGACGAGCAAGTCGCATTGGCTGGCGCCCGCGTTGTTCATCGCCTCGTAAGCCATGCCGGCGGTGAGTGCGCCATCTCCGATGATCGCCACGGACTTGCGCTGGCTTCCGGTTTGCTTGGCGGCAACGGCCATGCCGAAGGCGGCAGAGATGCTGGTTGATGAATGCGCAGTGCCAAAAGCGTCATACACGCTTTCTTCCCGGCGGGGAAAGCCACTCAAGCCGCCCTGCTGGCGCAAGGTGCTCATGCGCTCGTTGCGGCCGGTCAAAATTTTGTGGGGATAGGTTTGATGGCCCACGTCCCAGACCAGCCTGTCTTCAGGGGTGTTGTAGACATAGTGCAGGGCGATGGTCAGCTCGACCGTGCCCAGGTTAGAGCTGAAGTGGCCGCCTGTTTGAGAAACCGTCTGAATCAAACGCTCGCGCAATTCGACGGCCAAGCCAGTCAGGCTTTCCCGGGAAAGCTTTTTCAAGTGCGAAGGCGATTGGATCCACTCCAGCAAGGCGTCCATGTTTATCCCGAAGATGTCATTGACAGACCTGTAATTTACCTACATTTGACAAATCGTCAAGTTAAATTGACACTTCAGTGAAACAATTAATTGACACTTCATCAGCTCCAAACCTATTTTTTAGCCGTCCAAAGCATTTTTTATGTCTTTTAAACTACAAAATGGAAGTTTTTTACGTGCCTGTTTAAGAAAATCAACAAATCACTCGAAGCTAATTTAGATCGTATTTTTTCAATCATTGAACCGGGTTTTTCATGGCGTCCACATTTCCTTTTGCAGCCATCGTCGGTCAAGACGAGATGATCCTGGCCATCCAAGTGGTGGCCATTGACCCATCGGTGGGCGGAGTGCTGGTTTTGGGCGACCGGGGTACCGGCAAATCAACCGCTGTACGCGCCCTGGCCGACTTGCTGCCACCGATTCAAGTGGTCAAGGGCTGCCCGTACAAATGCGACCCGAACAACCCTGCGCAATCTTGCGCGGTGTGTTCAGCACAGGCCAATCCCCCAGGCGGCAAGGCGCATAAATTGCCGACCGAAAGCCGGGCGGTGAGTGTGGTGGACTTGCCCCTGGGCGCCACAGAAGACCGCATTGTGGGCGCGCTCGATTTAGAAAAAGCCTTGTCGCAAGGCATCAAGGAGTTTTCACCCGGCTTGCTGGCACAGGCCCACCGCGGTTTTTTGTACATCGACGAAGTGAATTTACTGGACGACCATCTGGTCGATCTCTTGATTGACGTTGCCGCCTCCGGTGAAAACCTGGTGGAACGCGAAGGCCTGAGCATTCGCCACCCCGCCCGCTTTGTCCTGGTCGGCAGCGGCAACCCGGAAGAAGGTGAATTGCGCCCGCAGTTGCTGGACCGCTTCGGCTTGTCAGTCCAAGTGCGAACGCCGCAAGACATCGCTTTGCGGGTAGAAGTGATCAAGCGCCGGGATGCTTTTGACAAAAACCCCAGCGCCTACAAAGCCCTGTGGCAAGCTGAAAGTGACAAGCTGCAAAAACGCATTGTCAAAGCACGCAAGTTATTGGAGTCCGTCCATGTGAGTGACGAGATGCTCACCTTGTGCGCCCGTCTGTGCCAACAACTGGGCACCGACGGACTGCGGGCCGAGTTGACCTTGTTGCGTGCGACCCGCGCTTTGGCTGCCATGCAAGGCCACAAAACGGTCACACCGGAACACCTGAAAACCATTGCACCGCTGGCTTTGCGCCATCGCCTCAGGCGCAATCCGCTGGACGACACGGATTCCGGCGAGCGCGTGCAAAGATGCCTGCAAGACATACTGGCTGTCTGATCTGTCATGCCTGAAGACATGCAAGGACTTGAGACCTGGAACGACGCGCTCACGTCCTTACAACTGCTGCAGATTGACCCCAGCGGATTTGGCGGCATCTGGTTGCGTGCACCCTTCGGGCCGGTGCGTGAGCGTTGGCTGCGCCATCTGCTGGCAGCCGGGCTGAACACCGTCAAAGTGCCGGGCAGTGTCGACATGGAGCGTTTGCTCGGCGGCATTGATTTGTCGCTGACGCTGCAAACCGGCAGCTTGCACATGCAATCAGGTTTGCTTCAACAAGCCGATCAGGGGGTGGTCTGCATCAGCATGGCCGAGCACTTTCCAGCCTCCTTGATTGCGCCCATGACACAGGCCATGGACACGCAATCCTTGCCGCCGCTGCGGATGTCCGACGGCTCTGAATCAGCGCCCCGCACGCAGTTCGGTGTGGTGGCATTGGACGAGTCCATGGACGATGAGCCGCCCATAGGCAAATCCCTGCAAGAACGCCTGGGATTGTGGTTTGACCTTCAAGCGCTGGCGCCTTCGGATGTGCCTGAGCTGGAGTTCAGCCAGCTTAGCCAAGGCAATGCATCAGACCAGGCCTTGGACATCCGTATCCCAGCAGACAAATTGCTGCAAGCCCGCCTTTTATTACCCCAAATTCACTGGTCTGATGACCAAGCCCTGGCCGTCTGTGCGACCGCGCTGGGACTGGGCATTGATTCATTGCGTACGCCGACGCTGGCACTGCGCGTAGCTTGCTGCCATGCCGCTTTGAACATGCGAAGCGCTGTGTCTGATGAAGATCTGGAGTTTGCAGCGCGCCGCGTTTTAGCGCCACGTGCGACGCGTTGGCCTGCGCCGGCAGAGCAGCATTCTGCGCCAGAGCCTGAAACGGCGCCTGAAAGCCCACCGGATACTGCGCCTGATCAGGAACCCGCGCCGGACCCTTCACAAGAAGATGCCCAAGAGCCGCCCGATCAGCAGGCCCAGCAAGACCCGCCGCCGACAGATGCGAGCCAAGATGAGCCCCCAGCAGACAGCCCATCGGCCGAAGATTTGCAGGAAATGATGATTGCGTCTGCACTGGCCAGTTTGCCGCCCAATATCCTGGACAGCTTGCTCACAAAAACCGGCAGCAGCCAAGGCAACTCCTCCGGTCGCAGCGGCCAATTTCGCTCCGGCATGCAGCGTGGCAGGCCCTTGCCGCCCCGCCCCGGAAGACCCGCAGGCCATGCGCGACTGCATGTGCTGGCCACCTTGCGATCTGCCGCGCCCAAACAAAAGTTCAGAAGCGGTGCCGGCCAAGGCCGCGTGGCCATCCGGTCTGAAGATTTTCATGTGCACCGCTACCAACAAAACAGCTCCAGCTGCATGATCCTGGCCCTGGACGCGTCGGGTTCTGCCGCACTTCAAAGGTTGGCTGAAGCCAAGGGCGCTGTGGAGCTGTTGCTGCAACAATCGTATGCACGCCGCGACAGTGTCTGCATCGTGGCCTTCAGAGGCGCCAAAGCCCAGCTGCTGTTGCCGATGACGCGCTCCCTGGTTCGTGCCAAGCGCGCCATGACCGGGCTCCCCGGTGGCGGTGGAACACCCCTGGCCCTGGCCTTGAAAATGGCTTGCGAACAATCCATACAGCTGCAAAGACAAGGCGTCACACCCATTTTGGTGGTGCTCAGCGATGGCAGAGCCAACGTCACCTTGCAAGGCCTGGGCGGACGTGTGCAGGCCCAAGCCGATGCCTTGCAATGGGTCCAGCAATGGCGCCAAACCGGTCATCGTTCTTTGTGGATAGACACCTCGATCCAACCGGACCCTCAAGTGCAAAACCTGGCCGACGCCATGGGTGCCAGTTACATGCCCATGCCGCAGGTCCAAGCCCAGCGCATGGCCACAGCCATGGACAATTTACGCAAGCAGTC
>CAXNEG010000146.1:0-4459 GCA_964201305.1 Polaromonas sp. | reverse complement strand
CGCTGCCCAGGCTGGCATGTGAGCCGGCCATCACGCGCACGCCGAATTGGGACTGCAGTTTGGTGGCCTGGTCGGCAAAGGGTTCAACCACCTGAATCTGCCCTGGGGTCAGGCCACGTTTGATCAAGCCGCCAATGATGGCGCTGGCCATGTTGCCGCCTCCGATGAAGGCACTCTGGAGGGCGCTGATGTCGTGGCTGGGCTGGCTCATGGTGTCCTTTGATGTCGCAGGGGCAGGTTCAAATTGTCGCCGACACGTTCAAGGCAGTACGGTTTGGCGCACCGCATGCTCCCACTTGGCCATCAGACTGCCTGCCTGGTCCCGGCTCATGGCCGGTAAGAAACTGCGTTCGGCGCGCCACATGGCAGACAGCTCGCTGGTGCTCTTGTACAGCCCACAGGAGAGGCCAGCCAGGTAGGCGGCGCCCAGCGCTGTGGTTTCTGTCACGGCCGGTCGCACCACCGCAATCCCCAGCAGATCGGCCTGGAACTGCATCAGCAAATCATTGACGCAGGCGCCACCGTCAACCCGCAACTCTGTCAAAGGCGCTGCACAGGCGGCCACGGCGTCGCGACTCATGGCCAGCAAGAGCGCTGCACTTTGGTAGGCAATGCTTTCAAGCGCTGCGCGCGCGATGTGGGCCAGCGTGCTGCCGCGCGTCAGGCCGGTGATGCTGCCCCGGGCATCGGGTTGCCAGTAGGGCGCGCCCAGACCCGTGAAGGCCGGCACCAACATCACGCCGCCGGCATCGGGCACGCTTTGCGCCAGGGCTTCTACCTCGCTGCTGCTGCGTATGGCACCCAGTCCATCGCGCAGCCACTGCACCACCGCGCCACCTACAAACACGCTGCCTTCCAGAGCGAATTGCGGCTTAGCGCTGGTTTGCGCCGCGCTGGTGGTCAGCAGGCCGTTGTGTGATGTCTGAAAGGTGCTGCCCGTGTGCATCAACATGAAGCAACCGGTGCCGTAAGTGTTCTTGGCCATGCCGGCTGAAAAACAGGCCTGGCCGAAAAGCGCGCTTTGCTGGTCACCCGCGATGCCGCCAATCAGCACGGCCGAACCCAGCAGTTCGGGCACGGTCTGGCCGTACTGCGCGCTCGAAGGCTGCACGGCGGGCATCAGGCTGGCCGGTATGTCCAGCAGCGCCATCAGCTCGGTGTCCCAGGCGTTGCTGTGCACGTTAAACAGCATGGTGCGCGAGGCATTGCTCACATCGGTGGCGTGAACGGCGCCGCCGGTGAGCTGCCACAGCAGCCAACTGTCGATGGTGCCAAAAGCCAGTTCGCCCAGCTCGGCTTGTTGCCGTGCCCCGGGCACGTTATCGAGCAGCCATTTGAGTTTGCTGCCTGAAAAATAGGCATCGATCAACAGCCCGGTTTTTTGCTGAATCAAAGCCGCCCGGCCGTCAGCTCGCAGGGCGGCGCACGTGCTCTCGGCGCGCCGGTCTTGCCAGACGATGGCGTGGTGTATCGCTTGGCCTGTACGGCGGCTCCACAGCACCGTGGTCTCGCGCTGATTGGTGATGCCGATGGCATAGATGTCGCGCGCCTGCAGGCCGGCTTTGGCCAGAGCTTGGCGGGCCGTCGCCAGCTGGTCCTGCCAGATCACCATCGGGTCGTGTTCGACCCAGCCGGGCTGCGGAAAAATCTGCGGCAGCTCCTGCTGGGCCATGGCCACTACACGGCCCTGGACATCAAACACGATGCTGCGCGAGCTGGAAGTTCCTTGGTCGAGTGCGAGCAGGTAAGTCATGGCAATGACGGTTTAAAAAGTGTCAGCTTAGCGTGAAATTCACCGGTGCTTAGTAAGCCCGCCAGCACGTGGAAAATAGGGGCATGACCTTTGCGCCACCCCTAACCTTGCCGCGCACCCTGCCGCTGACCTGCAGACGGGCTGATTTGCTGGCCCGTTTGGCTGAGCCGCGTACCTATGACCTGGCCGTGATCGGTGGCGGCGCCACCGGTCTGGGAGTTGCACTGGAGGCTGCTGCGCAGGGGCACTCGGTGGTCTTGCTGGAGTCTCACGACTTTGCCAAAGGTACATCTTCACGCTCCACGAAGCTCCTGCACGGCGGTGTGCGCTACCTGGCCCAAGGAAATTTGTCGCTGGTTCGCGAAGCATTGCATGAGCGGGCGGTGCTGCTGAAAATCGCACCGCACATCGCCCGGCCTCTGGCGTTTGTCATGCCTTCCTATCAATTTTGGGAAGCGCCTTTTTATGGCTTGGGTTTAAAGATTTACGACCTGCTGGCCGGTGCTGCCGGCTTGGGGCGTACGGAATTTTTGAGCCGTGCGCAAACCCTTGACTTGTTACCAGGCGCACAGCCCCAAGGCCTCAAGGGCGGCGTCAAATACTGGGATGGTCAATTTGACGATGCGCGGCTGGCGCTGGCGCTGGCCAGAACGGCAGCACTCAATGGGGCGCTTCTGGTCAACTACTGCCCGGTCACGGGCTTGATTCATGAGGGCGAACAACTGGCCGGGCTGCATGCGCGCGACCAGGAAAGCGGACGGATTTTCGAGATCCGGGCGCGCTGCATCGTCAACGCAACAGGTGTCTGGGTGGATCAGTTGCGCCAACTCGACGCCCAGGCAGCCGGCTCGACGGCCACCCCCATGGTGGCGCCCAGCCAGGGTGTGCATCTGGTGGTGGACCAGTGCTTCTGGCCCGGCGAGAACGCCTTGCTGGTGCCCAAGACGCGAGACGGGCGGGTTTTGTTTGCCGTGCCCTGGCTGGGCAAGCTAATTTTGGGCACCACCGATACGCCGCGCGAGGACCTGGCCCGCGAACCGCAAGCCTTCAAGCAAGAAGTCGACTTTATATTGCGTGAATCGGCACGCTATCTGCGCCGTGCCCCGCAGGTCGCTGACGTGCGCAGTGTGTGGGTCGGGCTGCGTCCGCTGGTGCGTCCGCTGCAATCGGGCGACGGCAGCACGCAGGGCCTGTCGCGGGAGCACACCGTTCTGGTCAGCCAGAGCGGCCTGGTCACAGTGACGGGCGGCAAATGGACAACCTACCGCGCGATGGCCGCGGATGTTCTGGCGCATTGCCAGCAAGCCGGCCGGTTGCCGGCAGGCGCGCCATCTCTTACTGCCAGCCTGCCTTTGGTCGGCGCGCAGGTCGGCGCGCACAGCCTGACCCAAGCCCCCGGCTTGCACAGCTACGGCAGCGAAGCCGCGTATATACAAAGCCTGCCCGGTGCAGATTGCTGGCTGTGCCCCGGCCTGTCGCAGGCCATGGTCCGATTTGCCGCACGCCATGAATACGCTCGCACGGTTGAGGACATGCTGGCCAGGCGTTCGCGGCTGCTCTTTCTGGATGCCCGACTGGCCGAATCCCTGGCGGACGATGTGGCTGGCGTTTTGCAGGAAGAAACGGGCGCAGACCCGGGTCTTGAGGCATTTAAGGCGATCAGCCGCCAATATCAGTCGCTTTGAGCCTAAGCGCAGCTGCCGCACAAGTGGCTGGCCGCGTCTGTTGTAAAAATGAAACACAAGACTGGACCTGTGGGCTGATGTTGCTTTTTTAAAGTTGGCGCCAATCCGGCCTTTTTGTGCGGCATAGAAAAAATTTCTAGCCAGTCGTTGACGCAGGCTGAAAATGGGTTCATAATCGAGGGCTTCGCTTCTAAAAAGCGTTGACTTCTGCCCAGCGGAAACATTGCAAGTGGTTTGCAATGTGGACGACGGGCCCAAGACTGACTGGCTGATGGTTGAGCTCAATTTAATTTGGGCGCGCTTGAAACCGGTGCAAGTTGGGACTAATTTAAATGATTCAAACGCAATCCAAACTCGATGTTGCTGACAACACGGGTGCCAAATCCGTGATGTGCATCAAAGTGCTCGGCGGCTCCAAGCGCCGGTACGCCAGCGTTGGTGACGTTATCAAGGTGAGCATCAAAGAAGCCGCTCCACGTGGCCGCGTCAAAAAAGGCGAGGTTTACAGTGCCGTGGTCGTTCGCACCGCCAAGGGCATTCGCCGTGGTGATGGCTCGCTCGTCAAATTCGATGGCAACGCAGCAGTGTTGCTCAACGCCAAGCTGGAGCCTATTGGCACCCGCATCTTCGGACCGGTGACGCGTGAGTTGCGCACTGAAAAGTTCATGAAGATCGTGTCCCTGGCCCCTGAAGTTCTATAAGGACGCGCCATGAACAAGATTCGCAAAGGCGACCAAGTCATCGTGATCGCAGGTCGCGACAAGGGTAAGCGCGGTGCTGTTGCACAACGCAAAGACGAGAGCTACCTGATGGTGGATGGGATCAACATGGTGAAAAAACACGCCAAGCCCAACCCGCTCAAAGGTATTGCTGGTGGCATTGTTGAGAAAAACATGCCGATTCACCAGTCCAATGTGGCCATTTTCAATGCCGCAACGGGCAAGGCGGATCGCGTTGGCATCAAGTTGTTGGCTGACGGCAAAAAAATGCGCGTCTTCAAGTCCAGCGGCGAAGAAATTAA
>CAXNEG010000145.1:0-4467 GCA_964201305.1 Polaromonas sp. | reverse complement strand
GCTGATCAAACGCGTGGTCGAAACTCTGCTGGCCGAATTCCCCCGTCTCAAGACCTTTGCCACGCTTTCGCCAATCCCGGGATTTCGAAGCTGGTTGTCCCACAACGCGGGCAGCATGCTCAGCGATATGGGCGACAAGGAGCGCCATTCACTGGCTAACGCACTTGCACAGTCAGCGCCGACCGCCGCCGCATTTTTAGCGGCTGCCGAACATCTTGCCCAGCTGGACGAAAAGTCGCCGGTGCGCCAGATGCTCTTGCGCTGCGCTGCCCACTACCTTGGACGCCAGCTTGATGAAGGGCGGCCTATGGATGCTGTGGCCAGATTTCATCTGAGCAATGGCGCCCGCGTGGAGCGACTCAATTGGGGCGGCGACCTGTCTGCCAAGGGCCTCAAGCAGTCCTACGGACTTATGGTCAACTACCAGTATGACCTCAAGCGCCTGGACAAGTACCGGGACCAGCTTGCTCAGGGGAAAATCCCCGTTTCATCCAAGGTGCAGGCCTTGTACATTTGATCTGTTAGCTCAGGGATGTACTGCGCAATCAACTTATTTATAACGACTGGAGACTTTTCATGAATGATTTCGAATTGAATGCAAGCCGGCGCGATGTGCTGCGCGCTGCCGCAGCGAGCGCTGCAGCCCTGTCTCTGGGGGTGCATGCCCAGTCCGGCTGGCCGAGCAAGCCGGTCAACATGGTTGTGCCTTTCCCGGCCGGTGGTGGTACCGATGCGTTTGCGCGTCCTTTGTCGGCTCAGTTCACCAAACTGACTGGCAAGCAACTGGTTATTGACAACCGCGGCGGCGCCGGCGGCACGCTGGGCGCTGGCATTGCTGCCAAGGCTGCGCCAGATGGCTACACGCTCTTCATGGGTGCGGTGCATCACTCGATTGCGCCGTCCATGTACCCCAAACTTGACTACGACTTGCAAAAAGACTTTATCCCTTTGGCGCTGGTCGCCAACGTGCCACAGGTGCTGGTGGTGAACCCGAAAAATATGCCTTTTGACTACAAGGGTTTCCTGGAGGCTGTGCGCAAGGCGCCTGGCAAGTTCAATTACGGATCTGCCGGTGCCGGCACCTCGCACCACCTGGCTGGCGAGTTGTTCAAACAGCAGACACAAACCTTCATCACCCACATACCTTACACGGGTGCCGGTCCTGCTCTGCGCGATCTGGTGGCGGGGCAGGTCGACATGATGTTTGACGGTCTGGGCTCGTCTGCTGCGCACATCAAGGGTGGCCGCATCAAGGCTTTGATGGTGGCTGGCGCCAAGCGCAATGCCGCTTTTCCCGATGTGCCTTGCGCCGCTGAACTGGGCTTGCCGGACTACACAGTCACCACCTGGTACGGCTTGTGGACGCCCAAGGGCACGCCGGCCGATGTGCAGGCCCGCATTGTGGAAGAAGTCCGCAAGGCCGCCGCCAGCGACGAGCTCAAGGCCATCTGGGCCAGCAACGGCGCTGAGTTCGGTACGTTGACACCTGCGCAGTTTGGTGACTTTGTTGGGGCCGAGATCAAGCGCTGGGCAGGCGTTGTCAAGGCCTCTGGCGCCAAGCTCGATTAAGCCAGCAGCTTGCGCTGCGACAGGCGGCAACGCTGGTTTTCGGTGTTCCCGCATTTTTTTGACCGATGTCTTTTCCGACCCATGAGCAACAATCTTTTCGTCACCCTGCGCGCTGCTTTCCCCCAAGACCTTGACGCCGTGGCGGTAGAGACCGATAACGGTTTAAATTATTCATGGCGAGACTTGGAGCGGGCGACCGCCATGCTGGCCAACTTGCTGCAATCCCTGGGTTTGCCCCGGGCAGCGCGGGTGGCCGTGCAGGTGGACAAATCGGTCGAAGCCATGATGCTGTACCTGGCCACCTTGCGCGCCGGCTATGTATTTTTACCTTTGAACACGGCGTACCAAAGCGCCGAAATGGCTTACTTCGTCGAGAACGCCGAACCGGCCGTGGTGGTGTGCAGCCCGAAGAACTTCGGCTGGGTCAGCAAAATCGCTTTTTTTGCCGGCACGCAATACGTTTTCACCCTGGGTACAGACCGCTGCGGCACACTGCTCGAGCGCGCCGCTCATTGCAGCGACAGGCATGCGCCTGCCGTGATGCAGCCCGACGACCTGGCGGCCATTCTCTACACCAGTGGCACCACCGGGCGCAGCAAGGGCGCCATGCTGACGCACACGAACTTGCTGAGCAATGCGCTGGTGCTCAAGGACTACTGGTGCTGGCAGCCGGGTGACGTGCTGATTCATGCGCTACCGATTTTTCATGTGCATGGACTCTTTGTGGCTTTGCATGGTGCGCTGATCAACGGCAGCAAGATGATTTGGCTGTCTGGTTTTGACGCCAAACTGGTTCTTCAAAAATTACCGGAGGCCACCGTTTTCATGGGTGTTCCGACCCTGTATGTGCGCTTGCTGGCCGAGCCCGGACTGAGCCACGACAGCTGCCGCAATATGCGGCTGTTTGTAGCCGGTTCGGCGCCACTGCTCATGGAGACCTTCACCGATTGGCAGCGGCGTACCGGACACACGATTTTGGAGCGTTACGGCATGAGCGAGACGGCCATGCTGACGTCCAACCCCTGCCGTCCAAGCGATGGCGAAAGACGCGGCGGCACGGTCGGTTTTCCTTTGCCCGGAGTTGCTTTGCGTGTGCGCGGCGATGCTGGAGAAGATCTGGCCCAAGGTGAGATTGGCGGTATCGAGGTCAAGGGGCCCAATGTTTTCAAGGCTTACTGGCGCATGCCGGAGAAAACCAAAGAAGAATTTACAGACGATGGCTGGTTCAAGACAGGTGACGTCGGCCGGGTGGACGCGCATGGCTATGTGTGCATCGTCGGCCGCAGCAAAGACCTGATCATCAGCGGCGGCTACAACGTCTACCCGGCTGAGATCGAGGGTTATATCAACGACTTCCCGGGCGTGGCCGAAAGCGCGCTGATCGGCGTGCCCCACCCTGATTTCGGGGAGGTCGGCGTGGCTGTGCTGATCGCCAAGACGGGTGTGCAGCTCAGTGCTGAGGCTGTCTTGGCCGCACTCAAAGCCCAGCTGGCCAACTTCAAGATACCCAAGAAATGTTTTGTACTGCCCGAGTTGCCTCGCAACACCATGGGCAAGGTGCAAAAAAATTTGCTGCGGGAGCAGTACAAAAACCTGTTCAGCTGAGCCGGGCTTGCCGGCGCTGGCTTGTTACCACAATACCAGCACCGGCACCAGCGAGTACGTCAGCTCTTGAAGCGCAGACTGCGGGTCTGAGTTGCCAAGCACTTAGGGTCCTTTATCAGGCCTGCAAACGTTTAAATAACTCTTACAATCCGCTTTTCTTAGCGCCTGCCACGCTTGGGCTGAGCGCTTGCTGCAACCTTCTTCAAGGATATTCAAACATCATGAACAAGCTCGTTTGGTCGCTCGCTGTGGTGGCGCTTTCTCTCGTTGGCTGCGGAAAAAATTCGCAAGCGCCTGCACCGGCTGCTGTGGCTGTCAATGCCGAAGAAAAAATCCTCAATATCTACAACTGGCCCGACTACATCGCCCAGGACATGATGGCCAATTTCACGCAGGAAACTGGCATCAAGGTCAACTACCAAACCTTTGAAAACAATGAAGCGCTGCATGCCAAGCTGGTGGCCGGCAACACAGGCTATGACATCGTGGTGCCGGGCGCCGTGTTTGCCAAACCGCAAATTGACGGTGGCCTGCTGCTCAAACTCGACAAGGCGCAGCTGAGCAATTACGCCAATTTAGACCCGGCCATCATGGGTAAGCTGACGGCCATCGATGCCGGCAATACGCACCTGGTGCCCTGGGCCTGGAGTTTCACCACAGTCGGTATCAACAAGGCCAAGGTCACCAAAGCGCTGGGCAGCACCCCGATGCCAGCCAACGCCTGGGAGCTGGTCTTTAACCCGACCTACACCGCCAAGCTCAAGTCCTGCGGCATTGCCTTTTTAGACTCGCCCACCGAAGTCCTGCCGCCGGCCATGCATTTCCTGGGCAAAAACGCCTATTCCAACGATGCTGCCGACCATCAGGCCGCAGCAGCCATGCTGGCCAAAGTGCGCCCGCACATCCGCATGTTCAGCAGCACCATGATCGACGACCTGGCAGGTGGTAAAGCCTGCGTGGCGCTGGCCTGGGCGGGTGATATCAACATCGCACGCAACCGCGCCATTGAAAACAAGAGCGGACAGGAAATCGAAGCCTTGCTGCCCAGCACCGGCGGCCTGATTTTCTTTGACACGCTGGCCATCCCCAAAGACGCCAAGCACCCCAACAATGCCCATGCCTTTATCAACTACTTCCTGCGCCCTGAAGTTTCTGCCGCTTTGACCAACGAACTGAGCTACGCCACGGCCAACAAAGCCAGCCTGGCCAATGTCAAGCCCGAGATTGCCCAGGACAAGGCCGTGTTCCCTGATGCTGCAAACCTCGAAAAAATGGTCTCGCCCGCCAGCTTCA
>CAXNEG010000144.1:0-4473 GCA_964201305.1 Polaromonas sp. | reverse complement strand
TTGTCCGGCGGCGAGCGCCGCCGCGTCGAGATCGCCCGCGCCCTGGCCACGCAGCCCCGTTTTATATTGCTGGACGAACCCTTTGCCGGCATCGACCCGATCGCCGTCATTGAGATTCAGCGCATCATCGGCTTTCTGAAGTCGCGCGGCATTGGCGTGCTGATCACCGACCACAACGTGCGCGAGACACTGGGCATTTGTGACCACGCCTACATCATCAGCGAAGGCCAGGTTCTGGCGACAGGCACGCCAGCTGAAATTGTCAGCAACGCTGACGTGCGCCGCGTTTATCTCGGCGAACACTTCAAGATGTGATGTGGCTCCCCCCGTTGTCGTTCACTGCGTGTAACTCCCTCCCCCCTCCTGGGGCTGCGCCTGCGGCCCGGCGAAGCCGGTTCCGCGGCCCATGCTCGGGCAGGTGCCGAGTCGGGCAGCGTTCATGCCAGTGCCGGCCGCAGGACCGGCTTTGCCGGACTGCAGGCGGGCCAGCCCCCTCGGGGGGCAGCGCAGTACGCGAAGCGACAAGCGTGGGGGCTCCATGAAGCAGGGTTTATCGCTGCGCGTTTCGCAGCATCTGGCGTTGACGCCGCAATTGCAGCAGTCGATTCGTTTGCTGCAGCTCTCAACGCTGGAGTTAAGTCAGGAAGTCGAGCAGATGCTGGACGAGAACCCTTTTCTGGAGTTGTCGGAAGAGGCGGCTTCGCGGGAGGAGTTTGGTCTGGCCACGGCGGATGTGCCGGTCAGTCAGGACAACAAGGACTTTGAGTATTCGGCCGGGGAAAGTTCGGCATCGAGCAGCGCCGATGACCGGGTGTCCAGCACTGCCGAGTCGGCCGGCGAAGGCGAAGGCAGCGAGCCTAAGCTCGAGGAAAGCTGGGAGGGTGATGGCACGGTCGAGAGTGCGCCTGATGACAGCGAATGGGGCAGCGACGCACCCGCCCGCAAGAACAACAATGACGACGGTGAAGATGTGGACGCCGCTGAACTGGCGCGCAACCAGGAGTCGCTGCAAGATCATTTGCACCGTCAGGCGCTGGGTTTGCGCCTGTCTGAAGAAGACCGCGCTGCGCTGCACTTTCTGATCGAGTCGCTCAGTGACGACGGCTACCTTGAAGACACCTTGGCAGCGCTGGCTGCAGGACTTGCAGGCGTAGACCTGGAGCAGGCCGAAGAACTCGAGCATCATTTTTCGGTTGCACTCAAACTCTTGCATCACATGGAGCCGGCTGGCGTGGGCGCACGCAACCTGGCGGAATGTCTGAGCCTGCAACTGCTGGACTGCAAGAACACCGAGGAAACGCGCGCCGCCCTGGCGATTTGCCAGCAGCCCATGGAGTTGCTGGCCAAACGCGACGTCAAGCGCCTGACGCAGCTGTGCGGTTTTTCTGAGAGCGCGATCAAGCTGGCCATTGGCCTGATAGGCCGGCTCGACCCGAAGCCGGGCCGGCGTTTTGTCAATGTCGAGCGCAATGTGGTCGTGCCCGATGTGCTGGTGATCAAGGCCGGGCGCGGCTTCAAGGTCTCGCTCAACGGCGAGGTCATGCCCAAGCTGCGCGTGCACGACATTTATGCCAACGCACTCAAGCAGCACAAGGGCCAAGGCGGTGCCGCACTGCAACAGCGGCTGCAAGAGGCGCGCTGGTTCATCAAGAATATTCAGCAGCGCTTTGACACCATCTTGCGCGTGTCCACCGCCATCGTCGAGCGCCAAAAGGCTTTCTTTGCGCACGGTGAGCTGGCCATGCGACCGCTGGTTTTGCGCGAAATTGCCGATGAGCTGGGCTTGCACGAGTCCACCATCTCGCGCGTGACCACCGCCAAGTACATGAGTACACCTTACGGCACTTTCGAGCTGAAATATTTCTTCGGTTCGGCGCTGGGCACCGAGGCCGGCGGCAACGCCTCGAGCACCGCGGTGCGCGCACTGATCAAGCAGTTCGTCGCCTCTGAAAGCGCGGCCAAACCGCTGAGTGACAACCAGATTTCTGAAATGCTCAAAGAGCAGGGCATCGAATGCGCGCGACGCACGGTGGCCAAGTACCGCGAAGCGCTGCGCATCGCCCCTGCCAACCTGCGAAAAACGCTCTAGATGAACCAACTCCAACTCTTCCTTCCCTGCGCTGCGGGGGTTGAAGAACTGCTTGCCGCCGAGGTGCACCACATCACCGGCATTGCCGGCATCTCCTGGCGTGCCGGTGTGCAAATGCAGGGCTCGTGGCGCGATGCGCAGCAGCTCAATTTGCACAGCCGCCTGGCGCAGCGCGTGCTGATCGAGTTACAGCACGCCGACTACCGCAGTGAGCAAGACCTGTACCGCGCCGCCAGCAACGTGGCCTGGGAAATCTGGTTCACGCCCAAGCAAAGCTTCAAGGTTGAGATCACGGCGCAGCACAGCCCGCTGAACAGCCTGAACTTTGCCGCGCTCAAAATCAAGGATGCGGTGGCTGACCGCTTTCGGGATAAGTTCGATGTACGCCCTGACGTGGACACGCGCTGGCCCGATGTTCGCATCTACGCGCACCTGACCACCGACACCGTCACCATCTACATCGACACCTCGGGCGAGCCCCTGTTCAAGCGCGGCTGGCGTGAAGACAAGGGCGACGCACCTTTGAAAGAAACTCTGGCTGCCGCCATGCTGGCCGCCAGCGGCTGGAGCGGCGAGGGCGGTTTGTGCGAACAAGGCGTGCCGCTGTACGACCCCTGCTGCGGCTCGGGCACTATCGCCATCGAGGCGGCGCAGATCGCCTGCCACATCGCACCCGGCCTGAACCGGCGCTTTGCCTTCCAAAAGTATTTGCCCTTTCAGCCGCACGTGTGGGAAGGCCTGCTCAGCCAGGCCGAGGCCGCCGTTACCGCGCCCATGGCGCCGGTGTTCGGCAGCGATGTGGCTTTTCGCATGGTCGACTTTGCCGAGCGCAACGCCGAGCGGGCCGGTGTAGCCCACGCCGTGCAACTGCGCGGCGGCGATGCGCTGCAGCGCATGCCGCCCTCGCCTTCGGGGGTGATGCTGGTCAACCCGCCGTACGGCGAGCGCATTGACGTGGCCGGTGTGGCCGGTATCAGTGGCACGCAAGCGCGTGATGACCGCCGCCAGGGCATGGACGACTTCGGTCGGCCTTTGCCCAGCGCACGCGAGGCACAAGCCCAGGAGCGCTCCCAGTTTGCGCCCTCACGCGACCGCTCGGCCAACCCCGGCCGGGAGCAGGCGCACAACGCCAGTGGCGACGAGGCGCCGGAATTTTTTGCGCAGCTTGCCGCGCACTGGAAGAAAAACTACGCCGGCTGGACCGCGCACATTCTCACGCCGGACTTCAAGCTGCCCGGCAAGATGCGTCTGAAAGAGTCGCGCCGCGTGCCCATGTGGAATGGGCCTATCGAATGCCGCTTGTTTCGCTTTGACATGGTGGCCGGCTCGGCGCGTGGCAAACCTGCTGCCGCAGGCCCTGCCACCGACACCCTCACGCCGTGAGCGCCACGCTGCTGCCGCTGTTGGTGCTGGACACCAACATCGTGCTCGACGTTTTGGTGTTCAACGACGCCGCTGCGCAGCCGGTGCGCGATGCTCTGGCCGCGGGGCATTGGGAATGGATCGCCACGCCGGCCATGCGCGTAGAGCTTGAGCGTGTGTTGGCTTATCCGCAGATCATGCCGCGCCTGACTTTTTACCAGCTCAGTGCGGCTGATGTGCTGGCGCACTTTGATGCGCACGTCCGGCTGCTGCCGGTGCCGGCCAAAGCGCCGGTGACTTGCAGCGACGCCGACGACCAGATGTTCATTGACCTGGCGGTCGCGCAGCGCAGCACCTTGCTCTCTAAAGACAAAGCGGTCACGTCCATGCAAAAACGATTGCTGGCGCTGGGCGTGCGCGTGCAAAAGACGCTTTAACGCGGCCCTTCAATTGGCGCCGGATTTTCAGGCGACGCTAAAGCTGTCAGCGCTGGCTGCCGGCCAATGCGTTTTGAACACATCCGGCAGCGCGTCCAGGTCGTCTTGCAGCAGGGCGCCGGGCGCCACATGCATCAGCAATTGCGACAGCATGCGCACCTCGGTGTCGCTGACGCGCCGCATGATGTGCTGCGCCGTCAGCTCGTTCGGATGCTGCAAGCCGGCCGCCTGCACCAGCTCCATGAGCGCATGCAGCGTGCTTTTGTGAAACAGCCAGACCCGCTCAGCTTTGTTGCTGACCACCAGGGCCTTCTGGCGCAAGGGGTCTTGCGTGGTCACGCCGGTCGGGCAGTTGCCGGTGTGGCAGCTTTGCGCCTGGATACATCCCAGTGCAAACATAAATCCGCGAGCGGCGTTCACCCAGTCGGCGCCCAAGGCCATCATGCGGGCAATGTCAAAAGCACTGATCACCTTGCCGGCGCAGCCGAGTTTGATGCGATCGCGCAAGCCCACGCCAATCAGAGTGTTGTGCACCAGGGCCAGGCCTTCCTGCATGGGCGCGCCCACGTGGTCGCTGAACTCCAC
>CAXNEG010000143.1:0-4543 GCA_964201305.1 Polaromonas sp. | reverse complement strand
CCGCCGGTGCGCTGGTTGTCGATGTCAGCGTCCGTGTCATCGTTGATGCGGTCGCAAGCACTTTCTACCGCTTGCAAAACGGCTTCGGCCAGGTCCAGGTATTCGAGCTCGGTCATTACAATCCCATCATGTTTGCTTTACTTCTTCGTCACAACCAAATTCTAGGCCGCCGTGCGCTGGCGCCCCGCCCGCATGGTCTTGCGGCCTATGGACTCAGCGCCCTGCTGCTCCTGGCATTGACGGGCTGCGGCCAAAAAGGCCCGCTGTTTTTGCCACCCGGGCAAGCTGTGCCCGCAACTGTTATACCCGTCCCCAACACGGCAGCGCCAGTCCCGCAGGCGCCTGCCACTGGCATCGCGCCCTCCGCACCATGACGCCGCATCCTGTGAGCCCAGGTGCCGCCGCCCTGCCCGGACACCCTTTTGTGGCCTACCACGGCGCGGCATTGCAAATAGAAGATGTAGCCTTGACCAGCCTGGCAGCGCAACACGGCACGCCGCTGTTTGTCTATTCCAAAGCGGCCATGCTGTCTGCACTGGCCGCCTACCAGCGCGGCTTTGCCGGCCGCGATGCGCAAATCTGCTACGCCATGAAGGCCAACTCATCGCTGGGCGTCTTGCAGGTTTTTGCCCAGGCCGGCTGCGGCTTTGACATCGTCTCGGGGGGCGAGCTCGAACGCGTGCTGGCTTCTGGTGGCCAGGCCTCCAAAGTCATTTTTTCAGGTGTCGGGAAGACGCGCAGCGAAATGCGCCAGGCACTGCAAGCGGGCATCGGCTGCTTCAATGTCGAGAGCGAAGCTGAGCTCAATGTGCTCAGTGAGGTGGCGCTGTCGATGAACCTGCGCGCTCCGGTCAGCATCCGCGTGAACCCGAACGTAGACCCTAAAACCCATCCTTATATTTCGACTGGTCTCAAAGGCAACAAGTTCGGCGTGGCACATGAAGACGCACTGCGCATCTACCGGCATGCCGGTAGCCTGAGTGGTTTGCGTGTCGTTGGGATTGACTGCCACATCGGCTCGCAGATCACAGAGACCGAACCCTACCTGGATGCCATGGACCGCGTACTCGACCTGGTCGCCGGCATCGAGGCTGGCGGCACGGTGCTGACGCACATCGACTTTGGCGGGGGTCTGGGCATTAACTACAACAGCGACACACCGCCGGCTGCCGACGTGCTGTGGGCTCAACTGCTGAGCAAACTTGACGCCCGCGGCTTCGGGCAGAAAAAGCTCATGATCGAGCCCGGCCGCTCACTGGTGGGCAACGCCGGCGTGTGCCTGACCGAGGTGCTGTATGTCAAACCCGGCGAGCAAAAGAATTTTTGCATCATTGACGCCGCTATGAACGATCTGCCTCGTCCGGCCATGTACCAGGCTTTTCACGCGATTGTTCCGCTGCAGCAAGCAACCAGCGCGCGCACGCAGGCGGTGTACGACGTGGTCGGCCCGGTCTGCGAAAGCGGCGACTGGATCGGCCGTGACCGCACGCTGGCCGTGCAGGCCGGCGACCAGCTGGCCGTACTGTCAGCAGGTGCCTACTGCATGAGCATGGCCAGCAACTACAACACGCGCGGCCGGGCGGCCGAACTGTTGGTCGACGGCGGCACAGTGCATGTGATTCGCGAGCGCGAGAGCGCGGCCGAGCAGATGCGCCAAGAGCGCCTGGTCAAGGATTGACTGTCAGCGCTGGAGGCTGCGCCTGAGCTGCCACTGCCGCAGTCGCCAACCCAGCAAGAGCGCCAACAGGGCGGCGTAAACCGCCACTTCGGCAAAGTCGTTTTTGCCTGCGCGCATCCAGAAAAAATGCAAGATCGCCAACCCTGCCACCGCATACACCAGCCGGTGCAGGCGCTGCCATCGCTTGACCCCTAAGGCCCGGATGGCTGCGTTAAATGAAGTCGCAGCCAGCGGCGTCAGCAGCAGCAGCGCCAGGGAGCCCACCAAAATGAAGGGCCGCTTGGCAATGTCTACCACGATGTCGGCCACATCAAAGCCCATGTCAAAGCCGCTGTAACTCAAGAAATGCAGCAGCGCATAAAAGTACATGAACAGGCCCAACATACGCCGGTAACGCACCAGCGCTGGCAGCCCGCTGAGCTCGCGCAGCGGTGACACGGCCAGCACGATCACTAAAAAACGCAAGGCCCAGTCGCCGGTGGCGCGTATCAAAGCTTCTTGCGGGTTGGCGCCTAACTGATCCTGCGCCACCAGGTAAAGCAGCCAGCTAAGAGGCAGCAAACACAGGGCAAAAACAAAAGGCTTGGCAAGGTGGTGCGATAACAAGCGGCTCATTGGCAGATAGGCGTCAAGCCATGGCAGCCTGAAACGCGAGGAATTTTAGAAAAACTTTTTAAGATCCATGCCGGCATACAGCTGCCCCACCTGGGCTTCGTAGCCGTTGAACATCAAAGTCTTGCGCTTTTTGGCAAACAAGCCGTCTTCACCGATGCGCCTTTCGCTCGCCTGGCTCCAGCGCGGGTGGTCTACCGTCGGGTTGACGTTGGAGTAAAAGCCGTACTCTTGCGGCGCCGCCTTGTTCCAGGCGGTCTTAGGTTCTTTGTCGGTGAAGCGGATTTTGACAATACTCTTGCCGCTTTTGAAGCCGTATTTCCAGGGCACCACCAGGCGCATTGGTGCGCCGTTTTGCTTGGGCATTGTCTCGCCGTACATACCAAAGGCCAGCATGGCCAGGGGGTGCATGGCTTCGTCCATGCGCAGCGCTTCGGTGTAAGGCCATTCGAGCACCCGTGAACCGACAAAAGGCATGGTCTTGGGGTCAGCCTGGGTGATGAATTCGACGTACTTGGCGCTGCCCAAGGGCTCGACTTTTTTGATCAGCTCAGCCACCGAATAGCCCACCCAAGGAATCACCATAGACCAACCTTCGACGCAACGCAGGCGGTAGATACGCTCTTCCTGCGCGCTGAGCTTGAGCAAATCTTCCAGCGCATATTTGGCTGGTTTTTTAACCAAACCTTCGACCTCTACTGTCCAGGGGGAGGTGACCAGCGTGCCTGCATTTTTAGCCGGATCCGCTTTGTCCGTGCCGAACTCATAGAAGTTGTTGTAGCTGCTGGCGTCCTTGTAGTCGGTGACTTTGTCCATGGTCATGGCGCCGGCCACTGCCGATTTACCGGCGGCCAGGGCTGCGTTCTTGCCAGGTCTGGTGGCCTGTGCCATCGCTTCGCGCCCGGCCCAGCCGGCCAGTGCCGCACCGGCGGCGCCCGTGGCCATCAGTTGGATGAGCGCGCGCCGCTCCCGGTACAGGCGCTCAGAAGTGATCTCGCTGGACGCGGGATGCATAAAACCATCGCCTGGAGTTTTGATTAGCATGTGTTCACCTTAAAAACTAGGTTGATTATACCAAAAGTACTACAGCTCGCCGTAGCTGTGCAGACCCGACAAAAACATATTAACGCCCAAAAACGCAAACGTGGTCACCGCCAGCCCGACCAGCGCCCACCAGGCAGCGACCGTGCCGCGCAATCCCTTCATGAGGCGCATGTGCAGCCAGGCCGCATAGTTGAGCCAGACGATCAGCGCCCAGGTTTCTTTCGGGTCCCAGCTCCAGTAGCCGCCCCAGGCTTCTGCAGCCCACAGCGCACCGAGCACGGTGGCGATGGTGAAAAACGCAAAGCCCACGGCAATGGCTTTGTACATCACATCGTCCAGCACTTCAAAGCTGGGCAGACGCTCAGCCAGACGCTGGCGTCCCCACAAAATGCCGCCCGCGACCAGCGCCGACACCAGCAGGTAACCAAGCCAATAGCTGCCCCCGCCGGCTGCCGATGACTTGCGAAAGACGATAGGCACAAAACACATCACCACGCCCAGCAGCCACAGCGGCGTGAGCTTGTACCAGCGCTTCTCGCCGGCCTGCTGCTTGACCAGATATGCCAGTGCCACCATGGCAGCCAACGCAAACATGCCGTAGCCAATGAAGTTGGCCGGTACGTGAAGCTTCATCCACCAGCTCTTGAGGGCCGGCACCAAGGGCTGTATCTCGTGGGCTTCGCGCACAACGGTGTACCAAAGCAAAAAACCAACAGCGGCACTGACCACCAGCATGACAAAAGCGCCCAGCGACCGGGTCTTGTACTGCGCTTCAAAATAAAGATAAAAGGCCGCCGTCATCCAACTGAACAAAACGAAAACCTCGTACAGGTTGCTGACCGGGATGTGCCCGACGTCAGGGCCAATCAAATAGCCTTCGTACCAGCGCACCATCGTGCCAATCAGCGCCATGGCGATGGCGGCCCAGACAATGCGCGAGCCCATCAACTCGAAGCTGGCACTGCGGCCACCCTCACCCTGGCCTGCGATCATGCCCAGCCAGTAAAACAGCGTACCGATGAAAAACAAGACGCTCATCCACAAAATAGCGGACTGACTGGACAAGAAATATTTGAGCCAAAACACCTGCTCGGCATTCGCCAGATCACCCTGGTAAGACCAGATACCCAGCAGTGAAGCCAGCGTCACCACCAGCATCAGCGCGCGCAAAGGCCGCCAGAACCAGCCCATGGCGATGGCCGCCGGTAT
>CAXNEG010000142.1:0-4601 GCA_964201305.1 Polaromonas sp. | reverse complement strand
TGCATCAATGGCCAGCAACACGGCACCGGCGCCTTCGGCCACGGCTTGCGCCATGCGCTGGGTATGGCCGTAGCCGGAGTGGTAAACAACAACAATTGAACTCATTTGAACTTCTTGGTTAAGGTTGAAAAAAATCAGCGCCCGGCTTTAGCGTCCAGGCTCCAGGCACCCGCGCCAGAGGCGGCAATGCCCAGCAAACCGCCCACAATGGCGATGTTCTTGAAAAAAGCCTGCTGCTGCGACATCACCATTTCAGCGGGAATGCCCCAGAAGGGATGGAATATCAAAGTGATGACCAGCGTGAACACAGCCAGCGCCAACGCCGACCAGCGCGTTTGGTAACCGGCCAGCAGCAACAGGCCCAGCCCCAGCTCGACCACGATGCCAATGACCGCTGCCACGGCCGGAAAAGGAACGCCCATGGCAGCGATGTAGCCCATGGTGCCCATGAAACCGATGATCTTGGCGATACCGGCTGGAATAAAAAGCAGAGCGATCAGCGCACGAGCCAGAAAGGCCAAAGGGTTTTGCAAAACAGGGAACATTCAAAACTTTCTAAAAATAAAATCAGGCACAGAGGTCAAACACCAGCACTTCGGCATCCTTGCCGCCGCTCAAGTGCAAATCGCTTTCGGCCTGGAGCTTGGCTGCGTCACCGGCCTGCAGCGTTTGCCCGTTGACCTGCAACTCACCGCGAATGAGTTGCACATAACTTTTGCGCTGGGGGTCCAGCGGCAAATGTGTTTCTTCTGCGCCGTCAAACAAGCCTGCGTAAAGTCGGGCGTCGGCATGAATGGTGAGTGAGCCCTTAGCCCCATCGGGTGAGGCCACCAGGCGCAACTTGCCACGCTTCTCAAGATCGGCAAAGCTTTTTTGCTCATAACCCGGCGGGATGCCGGTGACGTTGGGCTCGATCCAGATTTGCAAAAAGTGCGTCTGAGAGTCCTGGGCATGATTGAACTCGCTGTGCATGATGCCGCTGCCGGCGCTCATGCGTTGCACATCGCCGGGCGGTATCGAGGCACCGTTGCCGATGCTGTCTTTGTGACCAATCGCGCCACTCATGACGTAGCTGATGATCTCCATGTCGCGGTGACCGTGCATGCCAAAGCCTGTGCCGGGCTCGATGCGGTCTTCGTTGATCACGCGCAAATTACCAAAGCCCATGTGCGCCGGGTCGTGGTAGCCCGCAAACGAAAACGAGTGGTAAGACTTGAGCCAGCCGTGGTCGGCCCAGCCGCGTTCAGCGCACAGTCGCAAGGACAGCATGTCGTCGCCTTTCAGACAAAAAGAGGCGGGTGGCGCTTGAACATAGGCCAAGCCTCACCCGGTAAGCCTTGACTTTAGCCGCTCAGACCCGCTTCAGAGTTGAAGGTATTTGATGGCATCATTCAAACTATTTGAATCAATAATCAAGCTATGAGCAATTTTCGTGACGCACTCACCCCTGGCGCGCTGGACATGATCGCCACCGTCGAGCGCACCGGCAGCATGGCAGCGGCAGCGCGCGAACTTGGGCTGGTGCCCAGCGCCCTGAGCTACCGTGTGCGCCAACTTGAAAACGCGCTGGACGTGCTGCTGTTTGACCGCTCCTCCCGCCAGGCACGGCTGACCGAGGCCGGCAAGGAACTGCTGCGCGAAGGCAATCGCCTCTTGCTTGAAATCGACGCGGTGGCCAACCGCGTCAAGCGCGTGGCCACCGGCTGGGAGCCGCAACTCACGCTGTCGGTGGACAGCGTGATCTCCCGCAGCACCGTGATGGAGCTGTGCCAGGCCTTTTTAGCCTTGGGCCCGCCAACGCGGCTGAAGGTTCGTGAAGAAGCCTTGTCCGGTACGCTGGATGCTTTGACCTCGGGCCAGGCCGATCTGGCCATTGGCGTGGTGCTCGAACCCAGCGCCAACCGTTCGGGCTTTCACAGCAAGCCGCTGGGCAAGCTGGATTTTGTGTACGCGGTGGCGCCGCAGCACCCTTTGGCTCAGGCAGCGCAGCCGCTGAGCGACGCGCTGCTGCGTCAGCACCGGGCGGTGGCGGTGGCCGACTCGGTGCAACGCGGTGGCGGCCTGACCCTGGGGCTGCTGGGCGGACAGGACGTGTTCACCGTGCCGGGCATGCCGGCCAAACTTGATGCCCAGTTGCGCGGCATGGGCGGCGGTTTTTTGCCCACCTACATGGCCCAACCCTACATCGACGCGGGCCAGTTGATCGCCATGCAGGTACAACGCCCTAGCCAGGAGGCGAAAACCAGCTACGCCTGGCGGCAAGACGCCGGCACGCAGCCCGGACGGGCGCTGCAATGGTGGCTGGCGCAGCTGGAAAATCCGTTGACCCGGCTGGCCCTGCTGGGACCCGTGAAGCCCCGCATGGCTGAGCACGCCGCCAGCGTGTAGAGTGCGGCTTGAGGGCGATGAATTAAAACCAATGCCCGGGACCCACAATCACCACGATCTTTGCCACGACATTCAATCTAAAAAGTACAAAAGACATGCCTCCCAAATCACGCCCTACTGCCCGACCTGCTTTAGTCAAGGCCCATTCGCAACGCCACATCGCCGTGGTCGGTGCCGGCATCGCCGGTATAGCCTGCGCGCGCACACTGATGCAAGCGGGTCACCGCGTTTCGGTGTTCGAAAAAAGCCGGGGCACCGGCGGGCGCATGGCCACCCGGCGCACAGAGTTCGGCAGCTTTGACCACGGCGCACAGTACTTCACCGTGCGCGACGCGCGCTTTGCCAAAGCGCTGGAAACCGCCCAGGGCCTGGTACGCCCCTGGAGTGCCAACACCGTGCGCATACTGGACGGCGCCGGCCGCGTGGTGGCAGCGGCATTGCCGCCCAAAGAATCGCATTGGGTCGCCACACCCGGCATGAACGCGCTGGTGCGCCAATGGGCCCGGCCCATTGAAGCGGCCGGCCAGTTGTCGCTGGAAACCCAGGTCGTGCGCATCGAGCGCGACAAGCTGCACCCCGAACGCTGGCAACTGCAAACCGAAGGGCCGGACGGCAGCCAACATGTTTACTCAGGCTTTGACCAGGTCGTGCTGGCCGTGCCCTCACCGCAGACCAAAGCCTTGTTGCTGAACTCGCAGCAATGCATGGCCTTGCTGAATCAAATGTCCCGGGTCGATGTGGCGCCTTGCTGGACCCTGATGCTGGCTTTCCCCCAAGCCATGCAGCCCACCCTGTCGCATCTGGGCCCGCAGTGGAACGCTGCGCGCAGCACACACCACCGCATCGCCTGGTTGGCCCGCGAATCGTCCAAACCTGGCCGTGAATTGATAGAACGCTGGACCGTGCAGGCCAGCCCCGAATGGTCGCAACGCCACTTGGAAGACGGCCCTGAGCGCGTCAAAGCCAAGCTGCTGCGGGCCTTCACCGAAGTCACCGGGATACGCGCCGAGCCGCCGCACGCCGAGGTGCACCGCTGGCGCTACGCCCAAACCACGGAGCCGCTGGGCCAATCGCATGCCTGGGATGCCAAGGCCGGCATCGGCCTGTGCGGTGACTGGTGCCTGGGCCACCGTGTCGAGGACGGTTTTGTGTCGGGTCTGGAAATGGCCCTGGCCATCGCCTGAGCGCGTCCAAGGGTTTTCTTCAGCCCCATCTTGAGTCAGCCACCGTACACCGGGCGCTTTGCGCCCTCGCCCACCGGCCCGCTGCATGCCGGCTCCCTGGTGGCGGCGCTGGCCAGTTGGCTGGACGCACGCGCCCACGGCGGGCGCTGGCTGGTTCGCATGGAAGACGTGGACACACCGCGTTGTGTGCCCGGTGCCGACACCGCAATCTTGGCGCAACTGGCCGTCTGCGGCTTGCGGCCTGACGAAGCACCGCTGTACCAATCTGCAAGCAGCGCGCTGTATCAGGCGGCGCTGCAGCAGCTCATCGCGCAAGGCCACGCCTACCCCTGCGGCTGTTCCCGCCAGGACATCGCGCAGGCACTGGCGGGCGCCGGTCATTCACGCGAACGCCATGGCGAGCTGGTCTACCCCGGCACCTGCCGCCACGGCCTGCGGGGCAAGCCGGCCCGGGCCTGGCGCTTTTTAACGCAAGCCGGCGCACTGGTATGGCAAGACCGGCAACTGGGTCCGCAAAGCCAGGATGTCAGCAAGCAGGTCGGCGACTTTGCGCTGCGCCGCGCCGACGGGTTGTGGGCTTATCAGCTGGCCGTGGTGGTGGACGATGCCGCGCAAGGTGTCAGCCACGTGGTGCGCGGTCAAGATTTGGCCGACAACACCGCGCGGCAAATCCAGTTGCAACGCGCCCTGGGCCTGCCCACACCGCAGTACCTGCACACGCCGCTGGTGCTGGGCGCCAACGGCGAAAAACTCAGCAAACAAAACGGTGCAGAGGCACTGGACCTGAGCCAGCCCTTGGCCGCGCTCAACGCTGCCGCTGGCGTTCTGGGCCTGAAAGCACAGGCGGGCCGCGTGGCCGACGCACTGACACACTGGACGCAGGCCTGGGCCCAACGCCACGGGCACTAAAATCCATCGGTGAACGATTCCAAATTCCCCCCCGAACCACAGCCTTTCCTGCGCACCGTCCGCAGCTTTGTACTGCGCGCCGGCCGCACCACCGCCGGTCAGGCCAAAGCCTTCACCGAT
>CAXNEG010000141.1:0-4630 GCA_964201305.1 Polaromonas sp. | reverse complement strand
CGCTCGGAGACCATCCCGACGGCCACGCCATTGCGCGTCACCGGCACATGGCGCATGCCATGGCGCGACATCAGCAGGGCGGCGTCTTGCGCCGTGTGCTCGGTGCTCAGTGACAGCACCGGTTGCACCATGACTTCGGATATCGGCGTGCTCAGCGGCAGCTGCGCCAGCGTGATCTTGCCCAGAATATCGAAGCGCGTGAGGATGCCGACCGGTTGCCCGGCCGGGTCGGTCACCAGCATCGAGCCGATGCGTTGCTGGTGCATGGTCTGCAGGGCTTCGCGCAAGGGCGTTTGGGGTGCGCAGCTGACGGGCGCTTTGCCCAGCATCTCGCCCAGCGGCTTTTCCAGTGACTGCTCATTCATCGCATGGGCGGCATAAGCGCCCAGCAGGGCTTTTTGAGACAGCGCCAAAAACTGGTTGGAGCGTTGCGTCAGAAAATCTGCAAACACCGGACTCTGCCTGGCCAGGGTATGCATGGCCGCCACCGGCAGCAACAGCACAAAGGTGTCGGCGGTGGCGCGGTATGTGGCCGTCACGGCCCGCGCTGCCATGGCTGCGCTGAGCGGAAACAGGTCGCCGGCCTGGTAGGCAAAGGCGCCACCCATCTGTTTGGCCAGTCCGCGTGTCCCGGTGACAGCGCCACGGCGTATGTAAATGAGTTGTTTGACTTCGCCCTGGGCCGGTTCGACCACCGTCTCGTCGGGCGCGAAGTACTGCTGGCTGGCTTGCGACAGGAAGTAATCCAGATCGGCGGCGGCCATCTGGGCAAAAGGCGCATGCCTTGCCAGTTCCTGGCGAAGGTTCTCAAGCAGGCTGCCGGAGGGCCTGATTGTTGAACCAGATCCGGAGCCGCCTTGCCTGCCTCGATCCTTGTCGGTGGATGTCGTCATTGATTGTGTAAATCAGTTTAGCATTGGCCGAACTGACCAGAAAGCGCATCGTGCGGAGGCGGTCTCGTCTTTTCAGTGACTAGGATTTACCCTTGTTAAGGCCGCAAAACAGGTTAAATATTGCCATGTGAAAAAACACCAAAGGGTTATCCCGTACTAATTGGGGGTCGCTTTGTAGGGTTGTCAGTATTTGGTCAGGCTCACTCAACAAAGTGCCACACATTGAAATTCCATTCGGAAATTTTTGGGTCTTTATGCTGCTGTCCGTGGTGATTTTGAAAAGTCTGATCGAGCTGTCCCTGATGTTCATCGTCGGGCGCTTTCTGCTGGGCCTCTTGGCGGGCGTCAAGCGACAGACCAATGTGTTTTGGCAATTGCTCGATGTGGCGGCCAAGCCGGCGCTCTGGTTCACCCGCCGTATCAGCCCCAAGCTGATCCTGGACCAGCATATTCCGTTGGCCGCCGCCAGTTGGCTCCTCATTGCCTGGGTGTTGGTCGTCATGGCCAAGGTGGATATATGTCTTCAGGCCGGGGGCGCCGCATGCCAGTAGAAACTCAGACCATGCCTTCAACGGCCGCCGGCATGAGCCGGCTCGATCTCTTTTTGCAGCACTGGCGCGCCAAAATACTGCTGTTTATTGGCCTACGACCCCTGGCCAGAAACGTCTTCCTGGGTATTTTGGAAAAGTCGCCCCATGACCTGCTGGCTCTCAACAGCATGGCCTATGACGCCATGCAAGCCGGCGATCGGGCACAGGCGCTGAACTATTTCGACAGGGTGCTGCTGCTTTCGCCAGACAAGTCGAATGCCCATTTCAACCATGCTTTTGTCAGTGAAGAACTAGGTCGGCTGGAAGATGCCGAACGGGGGTTTCGCGCTGCCATCGCAATAGAGGAAAAAATGGACCGGGCCTGGTATGGCCTCGGTCTGGTGCTCATTCGCCAAGGCCGCCTTGAAGACGCGCTGGCAGCGCTCAAGCGCAATACCCAACTCCAACCCATGAGTCCGTTTGGCTGGTACCAGTTGGCCAGGGTGCATGTGGACCTGAAGCAGCCCAACGAAGCGCTGAAAGTGATTCGGCACTTGAAGGGCTTTGAGCCCAAGGTCGCTGCCCAGTTGGAGCGAGAAACCAGCCTGACGGTTGGCAATTTGAGTTGAGATGTATTTAACCTAAAACAGGAGACAAGCGATGCAACTATCAGCGAGGCACCAGGAGTATTGGAGCAAAAATCTGCGAATCACAGCCTTTTTATTAAGTATTTGGTTCTTTGTGACATTTGTGGTGGTTTTCTTTGCGCGTGAACTCACCTTTAACTTTTTTGGCTGGCCGTTTTCTTTCTGGGTCGCAGCCCAGGGAGCGTTGGTGGTGTACTGCCTGATCATCTGGTACTACGCCCGCTACATGAACAAGCTTGACATCGAATACGGTGTTTCAGAAGGAGAAGAATAATGGGTATGTTTGGCAGTGAAAACCAGTCGCAAAGCGACTTTAAAAAGGGCCTGAACAAGGTCTACACCTGGTACACCGGAGGCTTCGTTGCTTTCGTGATCGTGCTGGCCATTCTGGAGCAGATGGGCTTGCCCAAGGCCTGGATCGGCTACCTGTTTCTGGCTGCCACGGTGCTGCTCTATGCCGGTATCGGCGTGATGAGCCGAACCAATGACGCGGCCGAATACTATGTGGCCGGCCGGCGCGTACCTGCCATGTACAACGGTATGGCAACCGGCGCTGACTGGATGTCTGCAGCGTCCTTCATCGGCATGGCCGGCACGCTCTACCTTACGGGTTACGGCGGCCTGGCTTTCATTCTGGGTTGGACCGGAGGTTACTGCCTGGTGGCGCTCTTTCTGGCGCCCTACCTGCGCAAGTTCGGTCAGTTCACCATTCCAGACTTCCTGGGTGCCCGCTATGAGGGCAACCTGCCCCGTCTGATTGGCGTCTTCGCTGCCATCTTGTGCTCCTTCACCTATGTGGTGGCACAGATTTATGGTGTCGGCCTGATCACCGCACGTCTGACCGGTCTGGCTTTCGAGGTGGGTATTTTTGCCGGCCTGGCCGGTATCCTGGTGTGCTCTTTCCTGGGCGGCATGCGTGCCGTGACCTGGACGCAGGTGGCGCAGTACGTGATTTTGATCATCGCGTACCTGCTGCCAGTGGTATGGCTGTCGGTCAAGCACACAGGCGTGCCGATTCCCCAGGCGGTTTATGGTTACACGCTTGAAAAAGTGAGTGCCAAAGAAGAGCTGCTCTTGAAGGATCCTAAAGAGCTGGAAGTTCGTGGCATTTTCAAAGCCCGTTCAGACGCCGCAGTTGAAAAACTCAAGGATGTCCCTGCTTCCCTGGCTGCTGACAAGGCCGCTGCAGAGAAGAAAGTGGAAGAGTTGAAGGCTGCCAATGCACCTGTGGCCGAGATTCAGGCTGCAGAAGCAGCGCTGGCCAAAGTGCCCAAAGACGAGGCTGCAGCCCGTGCCGCCTACACCGCGGCCCGCACCTCCAACGCAGCACGCGCAAACCCACCGATCCGTCACGCCCAGCCTTTCCCGGGCAAGGACGAAGCGGCTCAGAACATCGCACGCAAGAACTTCATGGCGCTGGTCTTCTGTCTGATGATTGGTACTGCAGCGCTGCCGCACATCCTGATGCGCTACTACACCGTGCCTTCGGTGCGTGAAGCCCGCGAATCGGTGAGCTGGTCGCTGTTCTTCATCTTCTTGCTTTACTTCACCGCGCCTGCCCTGGCGGTGTTGGCCAAGTACGAGGTCTACACGGTGCTGGTCAACACACCGTTTGCCAACTTGCCGGACTGGATTGCACGCTGGAGTACGGTGGATGCGAGCCTCTTGTCGGTGGTTGACGTCAACAAGGACGGCATTTTGCAGCTGGCCGAGATCTCGATCGGCGGCGACATCATCGTGTTGGCCACGCCTGAAATCGGTGGTCTGCCTTATGTGGTGTCGGGCATGGTTGCTGCTGGCGGTCTGGCCGCTGCGCTGTCTACCGCTGACGGCCTGCTGCTGACGATTGCCAACGCCTTGTCGCATGACCTGTACTACAAAGTGCTGGACCCCAATGCCTCTACTGCCCGCCGCGTGATGGTCTCCAAAATGCTGCTGCTGGTTGTGGCTTTGGCTGCGGCCTATGTAGCGGCGCAGAAACCGGCGGACATTTTGTTCCTGGTCTCTGCTGCGTTCTCGTTTGCTGCTGCTGCTTTCTTCCCGGCCCTGACGCTGGGCATCTTCTGGAAGCGCGCGAACAAGTGGGGCGCATCGCTTGGGATGGTCGCTGGTCTGGGCATCACGTTCTATTACATGGTCACCACCCAGCCTTGGCTCTACAAGCTGACCCATGGCGCGGCCATCACGCCTGAGATCGTCAAGGCCAACACCTGGTGGGACATTGCACCGATCTCGGCCGGCCTGTTTGGCGTGCCGCTCGGTTTTGCAGTGATCATCATCGTGTCCCTGCTGACCAAGGCCCCTGGTCGTGACATTCAGGAACTGGTGGAGCACGTGCGCTACCCGAGCCTGGACGGCAAGACTTCAGCTGGTAGCGCTGCACACTGAACGGGTTTATCTGAAGGTGAGGCGGGCGCCATGCGGTGACTGCCGAAGCTTTTGAACCCCAAAGGGTGTTTAAACAAAACCCCCGTCACCTGAGGTGGCGGGGGTTTTTTCATGCGTGTCTGGATGCAGCCAGTCAGTTTGCGTTCAGTTGGATGCAAGCCAGTGTTGGTTT
>CAXNEG010000140.1:0-4713 GCA_964201305.1 Polaromonas sp. | reverse complement strand
TGAAGAGTTGGCCCGTGAAGCGTTCCGCCTGGCTTCTGCCAAGCTGCCGCTGCGCACCACTTTCGTCAGCCGCATGATTGGCCAGTAAGGGGAAATGAAATGACCAAATCTACTGAACTGCGCCAAAAAGACGTTGCCGGCCTGCACGCTGAAGTCAAAGAGTTGCAAAAAGCTCACTTTGGCCTGCGCATGCAAAAAGCCACACAGCAACTGACCAACACTTCCACGCTGCGTTCAACGCGCCGGGCGATTGCCCGCGCCAAGACCATCCTGGCCGAAACCATCGTCAAGCAAGGAGCCAAATAATGACGGAAGCTAAAAAATCCCTCACGCGCACCTTGGTTGGCAAGGTGGTCAGCGACAAGCGCGCCAAGACCGTGACGGTTCTGGTCGAGCGTCGTGTCAAGCACGAGCTCTACGGCAAGATCGTTTCCCTGTCGAGCAAGTACCACGCCCATGACGAAAAAGGCGAGTACAAGATGGGTGACACCATCGAGATCACCGAGAGCCGCCCGATTTCGAAAACCAAGAACTGGGTTGTTTCCAAGCTGATCCAGAAAGCGGCAGTGGTTTAAGTCTTTACGACAAGCAACTGCAGGTCTTTGAAAACGGTCCACGATGTGGGCCGTTTTTATTGGTCAAACGGCTTTTGTCATTGCTGGTGGCATTGCTGTTGGGTGCCTGCCAAGCGTGCGAAGCGCATCTGATACAAAATACGTCTTGCAGGCCACAAGGCCCCCATTAACACCCAAACAGGAGCAATGCATGATCAAAGTTGGCGATACCCTTCCTTCAGCCACGCTGATGGAGTTTTCAGAAGTCGAAGGCAATGGCTGCAGCATAGGCCCTAACCCGGTCGAGGTGGCCAAGGCCAGCGCCGGCAAAACTATTGCGCTGTTTGCGCTGCCGGGTGCCTTCACCCCTACCTGCTCTGCCAAACATGTGCCCGGCTATGTGGAGCACTTCAATGCGCTCAAAGCCAGCGGCGTTGATGAAATCTGGTGTGTGAGCGTCAACGATGCATTCGTCATGGGCGCCTGGGCGCGCGAGCAGAAAACTAACGGCAAGGTTCACATGCTGGCCGATGGCAGTGCCGACTTCACCAAGGCGACCGGCCTGACGCTGGACCTGACGGCCCGCGGCATGGGCTTGCGCAGCAACCGTTACTCGATGCTCATCAAGAACGGCAAAGTCGCGAGTCTCAATATTGAAGCCGCTGGAAAATTCGAAGTCAGTGATGCTGCGACCCTGCTGACACAAGCTAAAGCATAAGTTCCGCAGACCTGGCGGAGCCAAAAAAGCCAGACCAAAGTGAACTGCACTCCCAAGGTTGGATGGTTGTCCAACCTTGGGAGTGCAGTTCACCGATCGGGTGGATTTTTCTTTTCTTGACTGAATTACGCTAGGTGCCCTGCGTCTATTCCGCTGTCATCCCGGAGACCTTGACCAAGTCCGCATAACGGGTGATGTCCACTTGGATGGTTTTGGCGAAATCAGTCGTACTGCCGCCGCGAGCCTCCGAGCCGAGTGAGAGGAGTTTTTCTTTCTCCTGGGTCCGTTGCAGGATTTTTCCGATTTCGGTGTTAAGCCGTGCAATCACCTCGGGCGGTGTACGGGCTGGCGCCACCAGACCGTGCCACTGGATGAAGTCATAGCTTGGGATCGATTCAGCGATGGCCGGGATGTCGGGTGCACCCACTGAGCGTTTGGCGCCGGTGGCGCCCAACGCACGCAGCTTGCCATTCCGTACATGAGGCAGGGTCGACAAAGTGGTGGCGAACGTGAGATCCACTTGGCCACCAATCAAGTCATTGAAAGCCGGGCCCGCGCCTTTGTAAGGCACATGCAGCCATTCCACCCCTGTCTTCATGGCGAACCAGATCGCCGCCATGTGTCCTGCGCTACCCGTTCCCGCCGAGGCCAGTTTCAGCGTGCCCGGCTTTGCCTTGGCCAGCGCGACCAGTTCGTTGACATTGCGCACGGGTAGCGATGGATTCACCGCCAGGATCAATTCGAATGCGGTAAGTTGAATGATCGGCGCGAAATCCCGCACGGGGTGATATGGCAAGCTTTTGTAAAGCGCGGGGTTGACAGCCAGTTGAGCGGGCGTCACTAGCAGGATGGTGTAGCCGTCGGGCGGCGCAGCCGCTACGTACTGGGAGCCGACGATGCCGTTGGCACCCCCCTTGCTGTCCACAATCACGGGCTGTCCAAGTGCCTGGGACAAGGGTTCAGCAATCAGCCGCGACATCACATCCGTACCACCTCCTGGCGGGTAAGGCACAACAAGTCGGATCGGCCGGTTGGGCCAGCCGGCCTGCGCACGGGCTGGAGAAGAAACGGCCAGCAGACCGGGCAGGGCTGCCCCCGCCAAGGCGGTCGCAATAAAACGGCGGCGTTCAATATTTTTCATGCTTTGTTTCCTGAAAAGAAAGGGGTGGAGAAGAGTTACGAACTAGCTTATCACCTGGGAGCGGGACAGATCCGTGGCTCGCGACTTAAGCGACGGGTCCGAGCGCAAGGCGCCCTTGAGCACCTTGTGCGTGGGCGTTTTCGGGAGGCTGTCCATGAACAGCACGTAGCGCGGCACCTTCATTTGTGCAAGGTGGCGAGCGCACCAGTCGGCGATGTCCTGGGCGCTTGGGGCGGTGCCGTGCTTGGCCACAACGACGGCAAGGATCTCGTCCTCACCCAGTTCGGCGGGCACGGCAATGACCGCCACCTCGGCCACGTCGGGGTGCTCGCAGATCACCCGGTCGAGTTCGGCACCGGCAATGTTCTCTCCACGCCGGCGAATGATGTCCTTCTTGCGCGAGACGAAGGTGAAGTAGCCGTCCGTGTCGCGTGTGACAAGGTCACCGGTCAAGAACCAGCCGTCGCGAAAAGCCGCGGCGGTCTGCACCGGATCACGGAAGTAGCCCTTGGTCACGATCGGGGTGCGCACAATCAACTCGCCGACGATGCCGTCTGCAACGTCGTGCCCTTCGTCGTCGACGATTCGGCATTGGGCCCAGGGGATGTCAGGGTCTGGGTGGTTGCCAACCGGCCCCATGGTGCCAGGCTTCTGCAGGCCACCGTAGGGACTGCAGGTGACGCCTGGGATCTCGGTCATGCCGTAACCCGAAACAAAGTACGGTATGGAGAAGTCTTCCCTGAAGGCTTCTTGAGCACTTTGGCGCACGCCATAGGCGCAGCGAAGCCGATGCCCCGGATGAAACTCACTTCGGGGACGCGCTTTCAAAATATTGCAGGCTGCCTCGATGATGTTCACCACGGTGGCGCCGCTGGCTTCGGCCTGAGCCCAAAAGGCAGATGCGGAAAAGCGCGGCACGATGGCCATCGTCGCGCCGGCGGCAACTGTGCCAGACACCGAGTAAAACAAGGCATTCATATGGAACATCGGCAACACGATCATTAGCCGGTCTTCGGGTTGCAAGTACATGCGTTCGACGAATGCTTCGCCGGCGAGCAAAAAGTTGCGTTGGCTGTGCATCGCACCCTTGGGAAAGCCTGTTGTTCCCGAGGTGTAAATGATCACGCAGATGGACTCGGAGTCACCCTGGAGCGGTGGCGTGTCGGCAATTTCGACCGACGTGAGCAGATCTTTTAGCAGTGGCGTCGCGTCGCCGGGGGTAACCGGATCAGCGCCCAGCAAAAAAATCCAGGGCGACAGCCCGTGTTCAGCGCAAGCAGCGCGGGCGGTCTTCAGCGAAGCTGCATCGCAGGCAAGACCGGACAGCTGCGCATGGTTCAACACATAGCCAGCTTCTGCAACGCCAAACTCCGGGTTCACGGGGACCAGTGTGGCCCCTAAGCGCGCCAGCGCGAACAATAGCAAAACATGCGCGGGGTTGTTGCGCGCAACAATGCCGACGCGATCGCCCGCCTTCACGCCTTGGCGGACCAGCAAGGCGGCAGCCCTGGCCACGTCGTCATCGAATTCGCCCCAAGTGCGAGTGGCGCCCTCGTAGATGTGGAACGCTTTGTTCGAGTGAACGGCTAATCGGCTCGCGAATGCTCCGGCGATGGTGGAGTCGTGCGAACTGTAGCTGCGCAAGACATCCAGGGGACGCATCAGCTGAACCGGAATCCGACTGTCAGCGCCGGATACAGCCGCTTCACGCATGCGAGTACATCCGCTTACCTGCCACCGGCAACTGCGCCTTCAAGATGACACCGTGCTCCGCCTCGGTGATGAACAGGGTCTTGTTGTCAGGCCCGCCAAAAGCTAAGTTGGTTGTGCGCATGCCAGCGCAGGATTTGATGCGCCAGATGGGTTCGCCGTTCTTGGAAAATCCCCACACCGTGCCAAAGCCGGCGTGAACGATGAAGAGGTTTCCGTCTTGGTCAAGCGCCATGCCGTCAGGACCGGTCGGGCTACCGGAGAGTTGAATAAACATGCCGACCTTGCCTGTGCCCTTGTAGTCAGGAAGCAGCGGGATAGCCAAAATGTTGTTGGTCCGGGTAGCAGCCACGTAAAGAAGGTTCTCTTCCTTGTTCAGTAGGATCCCGTTCGGGCCGGCGACACCTTGGTACAGCAGATCCAGCTGGCCATCGGCGCGCAGGCGCCACACCCGCCCGCTCGGGTCGTTCAACGCGCTTTGGCCTTGGTCTGTGAAGAAAACGTCGCCATTGGCGTTGAAGATCAAATCGTTGAGACCTTTGAAGCCCTCGTGATTGGGACGGTTCAGGATCACGGACATGGCGGCTGTT
>CAXNEG010000139.1:0-4716 GCA_964201305.1 Polaromonas sp. | reverse complement strand
TGACCGACCTGGTCAACACCATCAAGCAGGTGCACGCCAACCTGAACAAAGAGCTGGCCATCATCGGGCTCTTGCGCGTCATGTTCGACCCGCGCATCACCTTGCAGTTGCAGGTCAGCGAGCAGCTCAAGCAACACTTTGGCGACAAGGTGTTCAACACCGTCATTCCGCGCAATGTGCGCCTGGCCGAAGCGCCCAGTTACGGCGTGCCGGGGGTGGTGTTTGACCCGGCCTCCAAGGGCGCGCAGGCCTTTGTGACCTTTGCCGGCGAGATGATCGAGCGCATCAAGGCCATGTAAGGACAGGCCCCGAAAGCCCTGTATTTAAAGGCTTTTCCGCACCTTAATTTATAGCGTTTGATTTTTCCATGAACCCCTGTGCCGTATTGATTCTTCCGGGCTGGCAAAACAGCGGCCCCTTGCACTGGCAAAGCCGGTGGGAAGCGGCGCACGGTTTTCAGCGCGTCGAGCAGCATGACTGGCTGCGCCCTTTGCGCGGCGACTGGACGGCCCGACTCGAAGAGGTCTTGCTGGGCTTGGACGAACCCGCCGTGCTGGTTGCGCACAGCCTGGGCTGCCTCTTGGTGGCAGCCTGGGCCGCGCATTCGCGCAACACGCATCTCGTGAAGGGGGCTTTGCTGGTGGCGCCCGGTGACGTCGAGCGCGAGGCCTTGCGGCCCGTACTGCCGAGCTGGTCACCCGTGGCTTTGCAGCGCTTGCCATTTGCCAGCGTGCTGGTGGGCAGCCGCAACGACCCTTATTGCAGCGCCGAGCGTGCACGCCAATTGGCCGACGCCTGGGGCTCGCGCTGGGTAGACGCCGGTGAGCGCGGCCACCTCAACGCCGACAGCGCTTTGGGCGACTGGCCTGAGGGTCTGGCCCTGCTGCAAACACTGCGCACCCACCATTCGGCCGCAGCACCGGCATCCATTTTTTAGCAAAGAAAGAAAAACAAGATGGTCACCAAAAAACCCAAAGGCCTGGGCCGCGGTTTGCAAGCCCTGCTGGGCCCCACAGTGGGCGAAACCAGCCAGGCCATAGAAAACAGCAACGCTGCCAGCCCGGGCCTGCCCGCCTCGCTGCGCTTGCTCGACATGGTGGCCGGCAAGTACCAACCGCGCACGCGCATGGACGAGGGCGCGCTTTACGAGTTGGCCGAGTCGATCAAGGTGCAGGGCATCATGCAGCCGATCCTGGTGCGACGCCTGACCAGCGGCGCCAACGATGGCAAGTACGAGATCATTGCCGGCGAGCGACGTTTCCGTGCCGCCAAGCTGGCCGGCCTGGACAGCGTGCCGGTGCTGGTGCGCGATGTGCCCGACGAGGCCGCAGCGGCCATGGCCTTGATAGAAAACATTCAGCGCGAAGACCTCAACCCGCTTGAAGAAGCCCAGGGCCTGCAGCGTTTGGTCAAAGAATTCGGGCTGACGCACGAGCTGGCGGCGCAAGCTGTCGGCCGCTCGCGCAGCGCGGCCAGCAACTTGCTGCGCCTCTTGAACCTGGCCGACCCGGTGCAGACCATGCTGATGGCTGGCGACCTGGACATGGGCCATGCACGGGCCTTGCTGTCCCTGGACCGCGCCACCCAGATCACCGCGGCCAACCAGATCGCCGCCAAAAAAATGTCGGTGCGTGAGGCCGAAGGCCTGGTCAAAAAACTCAGCGCCGAGTTCTCTCTCAAGCCGCAAAAAGCGTCCAAAGAAAAGTCACGCGACACGCGCCGGGTCGAAGAAGAGCTGGCCGACCTGCTGATGGCCGAGGTCGAGGTGCGCGTGAAAAAGCAAGTCAAGCGCAACGGCCGGCGCGAAGACGTGGGCGAGCTGGCGATTCAGTTCGCGTCGATGGACGAACTCAACGGCTTGATAGAGCGCCTGCGCGGCGTCAAGTAAGCGCCAGGCTGCGCCGGCTTTCCCCAGATCACCGTGCGCCCGGCTTAGATCGTGAAGATCTTGCCTGGGTTCATGATGTTCTTCGGGTCCAGCGCGCGCTTGATGGTGCGCATAATCTCGACCGCGCCATCACCCGTTTCAGTCACCAGAAAATCCATCTTGTGCAGGCCCACGCCGTGCTCGCCGGTGCAAGTGCCTTCCAGGCGCAGCGCGCGCGCCACCAATTTGTTGTTCAGTTCCTCTGCTACTTCACGCTCTTGTGGCTGGGTCGGGTCGATCAGGTAACCGAAGTGAAAATTGCCGTCGCCCACATGGCCGACTAAAAAGTAAGGAATGCCGCTGGCGTCAGCCTCTGCCACCGAGTCGAGCAGGCAGTCGGCCAAGCGCGAGATCGGCACGCAGGTGTCGGTAGAAATAACGCGGCAGCCGGCGCGCGACTGGACGGCCGCAAAGTAAGCGTTGTGCCGCGCTGTCCACAGGCGCGTGCGCTCTTCGGGCGTGCTGGCCCATTCAAAGGCATTGCCGCCGTGGCCGCTGGCGAGTTCTTGCACCAGCTCGGCCTGTTCCTTGACGCTGGCGGGAGAACCGTGAAACTCCATCAGGAGCAAGGGCTCTTCGCGCAGGCTGAGTTTGGAATGGCTGTTGACTATGCGCACGCTGTTGGCGTCAATCAACTCCACGCGCGCAATAGGCACGCCCAGCTGAATGATTTCGATGGTGGTGCGTACCGCCGCCTCGATGCTCGGGAAAGAGCAGATGGCGGCCGAGATCGCTTCGGGCAGCGGGTAGAGCTTGACGGTCACTTCGGTGATCACGCCCAGCGTGCCTTCGCTGCCCACCATCAGGCGCGTCAGGTCGTAGCCGGCCGAAGATTTTTTGGCGCGGGTGCCGGTGCGAATCACTTCGCCGCTGGCCGTCACCACTTCGAGTGCCAGCACGTTCTCGCGCATGGTGCCGTAGCGCACGGCATTGGTGCCGCTGGCGCGCGTGGCGCACATACCGCCCAGCGTGGCGTCCGCGCCCGGGTCAATCGGGAAAAACAGGCCTGTACTTTTGACTTCTTCATTGAGCTGCTTGCGCGTAACGCCGGGCTGTACCGTGACTGTCAGGTCTTCTGCGTTGATGCTCAGCACGCGGTTCATGCGGCCCATGTCGATGCTGATGCCGCCTTGCACCGCCAGCAAATGCCCTTCCAGCGAGGTGCCCACGCCAAACGGAATCACCGGCACGCTGTACTGGCTGGCCAGCTTGACGACCTCGGCCACTTCAGCGGTGCTTTCGGCAAACACCACGGCGGCCGGCGGCGGCAGGGCAAAAGACGATTCGTCCCGGCCATGCTGCTCACGCACCACCAGCGCGGTCGAGCAGCGCCCGGCAAAGCGGGCCTTGAGCGCGTCAATCAGCGCCGAAGGCGTTTCGCGTTGTTGAATCTCAGGCAGCAAATGGGCGGGCAGGGGTGCGTTCATGGTGGTTCTCCAGCGTGGACGGTCAGTTTAAACCTTGGCCGGGAGCCTCGCAGCCCGCCGGGCCTAAACTAGCGGGTCGGAGCGATACATGCGCTCCGCCCTTTTTTACCTGGAGCCTTATGTCTAAGCGACTCACCCAGATTGCCACCCGCACAGGTGACAACGGTACCACCGGCCTGGGTGACAACACCCGCGTCTCCAAGGACAGCTTGCGCGTACACGCCATGGGCGACGTGGACGAGCTCAACTCCAACATCGGGGTGCTGCTGTGTGAAGACATGGCTGGCGAGGTGCGCGCTTTGCTGGTGGATGTGCAGCATCAGTTGTTCAACCTGGGCGGTGAGCTGTCGATTCCCGGCTTTGAGCTGCTCAAGCCTGAGGCGGTCCAGCAGCTTGACGAGGCTTTGAAAATATACAACGACACCCTGCCCAGCCTGCAGGAGTTTATTTTGCCGGCCGGCACGCGGGCGGCAGCGCTGGCCCATGTGTGCCGCACCGTGGCCCGCCGCGCTGAGCGCGCCGTGGTGGCGCTGGAGGGCAGCGAAGCACTCAAAGATACGCCGCGTCAGTACCTTAACCGCTTGAGTGATTTGCTCTTTGTGCTCTCACGCGTGCTCAACCGCATGAACGGCGGTGACGACGTTTACTGGAAAAGCACCCGCCTGGCCCGCCAGGATCAAGACAGTCCGTAGGCTGGCGGTCTTTTAGCGCGGCGCCAATACCGCCATGGTCAGGCGCGAGACGCAGGTCAGCTCGCCATCGTCGTTGTGCATGTCGATGTGCCAGACCTGCGTGCTGCGGCCGATGTGCACCGGCCGTGCGATGCCGGTGACCCAGCCGCTGCGTGCGCTCTTGAGGTGGTTGGCATTGATGTCCAGGCCCACCACCGCATGACCTTCGGCCGCCACATGGCCGGCCGCGACAGAACCCAGGGTTTCGGCCAGTGCCACAGACACACCGCCGTGCAACAAGCCGTAAGGCTGGCGGGTGCGCGCGTCCACCGGGACGCGGCCGCGAATGAAGTCATCGCCGACCTCTAAAAATTCTATGCCCAAGTGCGACACGGCGCAGCCAGCAGACAGCGCTGTGATGGATTCGACAGAGATGGGTTTTGTCCAGATGCGCATATTGCTTTCAGCCTGGAATTGAGTCACTGTAAACCGCCTAGCAGGTCGAGATAAGCGCGCCGCGTCTCTGGTGACACCGAGGCCAATACCTGCGCATAAGGCGTTTGGTGACGCACCAGCACGCGGGCCGAAGCCACGGATTTGGATTTGCAAAACCAGTGGCAGCTGTGCTGCAACAACAGCATCTCAGCGCTCAGCGTGAAGGCGCGTGCTTTGCGATGGCCGTCTTCTTCGG
>CAXNEG010000138.1:0-4720 GCA_964201305.1 Polaromonas sp. | reverse complement strand
CTGCTGTGGATTGGTGTGAAGCTTTTACAGCCTGAAGGCGATGGCGACCACAACATCAGCTCCAGTGACAAGCTGTGGAGTGCGGTCAAGACGGTCATCATTGCCGACCTTGTGATGAGCGTTGACAATGTGCTGGCCATTGCCGGCGCAGCGCAAGGTGCCGGCGAAAGCCATCAGCTGCCGCTGGTTATTTTCGGTCTGCTGGTCAGCATTCCCATCATCGTTTGGGGCAGCACTTTCGTGCTTAAGCTGATGGAGCGCTTTCCGCTGGTCATTACTTTGGGCGCCATGTTGCTGGGCTGGATTGCCGGCCAGATGGCTTACACCGACCCAGCCATCAAGGACTATCTGCCAGCGTCCGCTGTTTGGAGTTACGCCGCAGCCGTCGCTGGTGCGTTGTTGGTGCTGTTGATGGGCAAGGTTTTGCAGAGTCGCCAAAAACCTGCTGACCTGGCCTGACCTGGCCATTCAAACGCGGCCTCGCCCGTCTTCGGGGCGGGGCTTTTTTGGGTTCTTAGATTGATATGGCATTCGCGAAGGGTACTTCAGCTCGTCAGCCAGTGCGCTCGGTCAGCGGCTTTAACAAGGAGTTTTCCATGAAGAGGCACATGCAAAAAGGCTTTACTTTGATTGAGCTGATGATCGTGATCGCCATCGTCGGCATTCTGGCGGCCGTCGCGCTGCCGCGCTACCAGGAGTACACGGTGCGCGCCAAGGTGGCTGAAATGATCCTGGCCGCACAGCCTGGCAAGCTGGCCTTGGCGGAAAGCGTGCAAACCAACAGCGCCATGCCGGCGACCACGGCCCTGGTGCTGGAATCGGCGCAAAGCACCTATGTGTCGAGCGTGGCTTACGCATACGGCAGCCTGAGCGGCTCGAGCGCGACGGGCATCATCACGGTGACGGGCAACACCGATGCGAACTTGAACGGCAAGACGCTGGCGCTCACCGCAACCTACGACGCGTCCAATGGCCAGCTGACTTGGGCCTGCACGGCGGGCAGCAACAACGGTATTGCCGCTAAATTTTTACCTGCCAGCTGTAAGCTAAGTTAGCTTTTGCAGAGCTGCTCGCGGTAAAAACTTTCTGTTTATTCCCATCGGTTGAATCTCCACATGCGTTCACGCAATCGTCTATCCGCAACAGTACTGACGCAGCGCTGATATCTTCATCCAGACAATAATCGCGCCATAAAAAAACTCTCTGGCCAGACGGCCCTTATCACTGGGGCAGTGCGCAGCATCGGCAGGGCTACCGCGCTGGAGCTCTCTGAGTTGGGCGAGGCCATCGTCATCAATGCGCGCTCATCCCGCGAACAGTCCCAGGCGGTGCAGCAGGATATCCAGGCTGCAGGCGCTCAGCCACTTCAGGCAAAGGGCATCGATGTAGCGCGGATGATCGCCCACCTGTGCCTGCCCGCATCGCGTTACATCACCGGGCAAAGTCTGCACGTGAGCGGCGGTATGTTCATGCCTTAAGGCCATTCGAAAGACTCTGATCTGCTCTTTTGAGCGCCGTATGTCGTCACCGCCCATGAATCCCTGCGGGTGTAAAGTCGGGCGCAACCCGATCCAGAGAGTCTTATGAAACCAGCGCGCCCCATTGCCAGTGACCAGCTGGGTTTTGGCTTTGAAGAGCCCAACCCGGCACCCGTCAGCACGGTCAAGCCACCTGCTAAAAAAATCAGCCCGGCGGCGTCTGCCCCCCGCGCAGCTGTCGCTTCCCCGGTACAAGCTGCCCCATACTCACCGCCCCTTAGCACTGCGGCCGAAGGCAGCGCCGAAACCATGGCCCGCTCGCTGGAGGCGCACCCTGACTACCGCGTGCTGCGCCGCCTGGTGCCCCGGTTGGTGTTTCCTGCGGCCACCGGCCCGGTCGCCACGCTGCTGGTGCTCGACACCGAAACCACCGGGCTCAATGCCGCGCGCGACAAGGTGGTTGAGCTGGCCCTGCTGCGTGTCACGGTAGACCTGGCCACCGGCGAGCCGGTGGGTGCGGTGCAGGTCTATGACGGCCTGGAATACCCCGGCATGCCCATGCCCCCGGAGATCACCGTCATCACCGGCATCACCGACGACATGCTGCGCGGTCAGGCGCTGGATGAAGCCCGGGTCTTGGCCATGCTGGAAGGTGCTGATCTGGTGGTCGCCCACAACGCCGGCTTTGACCGGCCGTTTGTCGAGGCGCGCCTGCCGCAGTTTGCGGCGCTGAACTGGGCCTGCTCCTTTGCCGACATTGACTGGAGCCAGGAGGGACGCGGCTCGGCCAAGCTCACTGCCCTGGCCGGCGAGCTGGGTGTGTTTTATGACGCCCACCGCGCCGAAATGGACTGCCACGCGCTGCTCGCCGTCTTGATGGCGACGCTGCCCAGCACTGGGGCCAGTGGCTTGTTGAGGCTCATCGATTCCGCCAGAGCGCCAACTTACCGGCTGCAAGCGACCCACGCGCCCTTTGATGCGAAGGACCTGCTCAAAGCGCGCGGCTACCGCTGGGACGGTGCCCAAAAAGTCTGGCACACGCGGCTGGCCGACCAGGCGGCGCTGGCGTTTGAATGCGAATGGCTCAAGGCGTCGGTTTACGGCGGGCGCAGCAGCCGCGTGCAGGTCGAGGAACTCGACGCCAAAACCAAGTACTCGGCGCGCCAGGGCAAGATCAGCCAGCGCGAGTTGTAGGCCCTGCGTACCTGGTTATCAGTGCGCGTTGATGCTGCGCCCAATCTCGGGCCAGCGCCTGTGCAAGTACAGCCAGGCCAGCAAGCCGACGCCCAGCATGCCCAGCGATGTCACTGCCAGTGCCCGGGTGGAGTGCATCACCAGCGGCGCGACCACACCAGCCACGATGCCGTTGGCCGTTGAGCCGACAAAGGCCTGCAAAGACGATGCCATGCCGCGCCGCTCGGGGTACAAGTCCAGCACCTGCAGCGTCACCACCGGCACCATCAGTGCCCAGCCAAAAGCAAACAGGGCGATCGGAAACATGGCCCAGGAAGCCTGCGGCACCCACACAAAATTAGCCGCGACGTTGACCACAGACACCAGCAGCATCACTGAAAAGCCGTAGCGTATTTGCTGCTTGGGCGGCAGCCGTCCTGCCATGCGGCCGCTGAGCCAGGCGCCCGTCATGATGCCGGCAATGGTCAGCAAAAAAAGCCAGAAAAAATCTGTCGGGGCCAGCTGCAAGTGCTCGCCCAGAAAAGCCGGCGCTGACAACACATAGAGAAACATGCCGTTAAACGGAATGCCGCTGGCCAGCGCCAGCAGCAAAAAACGCGGGTTAGAGCCCAGCTGCCAGTAACCGCGCATCAGGTGCTTCACCTCAAAGGGCTGGCGGTGGCTCAGGTGCAGTGTTTCAGGCAAGAGCTTGTAGTTGGCCGCCCACAGCGCTGCGCCCACCAGGGTCAAAAACCAGAAAATACTGTGCCAGTCCAGATGCACAAACAGCCAGCCGCCGATCAGCGGTGCCACAGCGGGGGCCACGCCAAAATAAATGGTGACCTGGCTCATCACCTTTTGGGCCTGGGCCGGGGCAAACATATCGCGTATGACGGCGCGAGACACCACAATGCCGGCGCCGGTAGACAAGCCTTGCAAAGCCCTGAAAAACACCAGCTGCTCGATGCTTTGCGACATCGCGCAACCGGCAGACGCCAGCGTGAAAACCGCAATGCCCCACAGCACCACCGGCCTGCGCCCCAAACTGTCAGACAGCGCACCATGAAACAGGTTCATGAAGGCAAAACCAAACAGGTAGGCCGACAAGGTTTGCTGCATCTCTGCAGGCGTAGCGCCCAGCGAGCGGGCAATGCCTGAAAAAGCCGGCAAGTAAGTGTCAATCGAAAACGGTCCCAGCATGCCCAGCAAGGCCAGCAGCACGGCCAGCGCCCAGCGCGGGGCGCGCCAGATCTGCGCGGCGTCCGGGTTCATGCCTTCTTCAGTTTCAACGCTGTCTCATAGAGTTCATTGCGCCCGCCGCCGGTGATTTCAGCCGCCAACTTGACGGCGGTTTTTAAGGGCAATTCGGCCAGCAACAACTGCAACACGCGCGTACTGTCGTCTGCGGCGGCAGCCTCAGGCGCAGGGTGCAGCACCAGCACAAATTCGCCGCGCAAGCGTTGCGCACTGGCCGCCAGCCAGGCGACCAAATCAGCCGCAGGCAGGGTGGCTATTTCTTCAAACTGCTTGGTCAACTCGCGCCCCACCGTCAAAGCCCGATTACCCAGCGGTGCAAATGCGCGCGCCAGCGCTTCCATGCGGTGCGGCGCTTCCAAAAAAACCACGGCGCGCTTTTCGCTTAACAGTTCCAGCACAGCTTGGTCACGCGCTTCGGCTTTGTTGGGTAAAAAGCCGGCAAACACAAACCCGCTGTCGCCGCAGATGCCGGCCACGCTCAGCGCCGTGGTCACGCTGCTGGCACCCGGCAGCGGCACGCAAGCCAAGCCTGCGGCGCGCACCGCAGCCACCAAGCGCGCACCCGGGTCACTGACGGCGGGCGTGCCGGCGTCGCTCACATAAGCCACGCGTTCACCACGCTGCAGCCGTTCAATCACCAAGGCGGCCGCCTCGGCTTCGGTGTGCTCATGCACCGGCAGCAGGGGCTTGCTCACGCCGTATTGGCGCAGCAGCGGCTGGGTGTGGCGGGTGTCTTCGCAGCCGATCGCGTCGACCAGGCTGAGCACATGCAAGGCACGCAGGGTGATGTCCGACAGGTTGCCAATCGGCGT
>CAXNEG010000137.1:0-4754 GCA_964201305.1 Polaromonas sp. | reverse complement strand
TCGATGATGCTCATGTCTTTTTGCCAGACTTCAATTTTCATGGTGGCATCGTCCCAGCCACGCGAGGCCATCATGGGGCCACGCACCTGGAACATGCGCGAGCCGCCGGCGCCGTCTGCCACCACCTCAACGATGGCTTTGGCCTGAAGCCCCAGCTGTTGCCCAAACAGAATGGCTTCGGCGGTTGACACGTTGTGTATGGCCACCAGCAAATTGGCCACCAGCTTCATTTTCATGCCGTTGCCGAACTCGCCTACAGAAAACTGAGCGCGTGAAAAGCCCTTGAAGACGTCCATCATTTGCTTGATGGCAGCAGTCTCACCGCTGGCGTAAACCGTCAGGTCGCGGGTTCTGGCCTGGGCACCGGTGCCAGACAGCGGAGCGTCGATCATCTTGATGCCGGCCTTGGCCAGCAGCTTGCGCGCCGCCAGCTTGTCCTCCATCGGCAAGGTGCTGGCTTCGGAAACAATCAGGCTGCCCTTGGCAATGCCCTGAGCCGTGGCCTCTGCGGCCAGCTCTTCACAAACGGCCATCAGGGCTGCGACGGACGGCAAAGAAGTCAGGATATGCCCCGTTTTGCCGACCAGCATGCGCGGCGATGCGCCAACCTTGGCGATCCGACTGCTCATTTGTTTACGCGTGGCAGGGTTGACCTCGATGCCAATCACATGAAAGCCGGAGGCTTGTAAGTTGGCGGCGATCGAAGAGCCCATGATGCCCAGTCCAATGACGCCGACAGGTGTTGCCGAAGCTTGTTTCTTCATGTTTTGTCCAGTTGCAAGGGTCAACCCTGAGGCCCTCTTGTTGATACGTTGATAAACTAAATATACAATATTTTTCCATCTCAGCCAACCTCCAGGAACGGGTCAGCCCATGAAGCTCGGTACATTCATGATGCCATTGCATCCACCCTCGCGCATTGCCAGCGAAACGCTGCGCGAAGACCGTGAGGCCATTATCTTGGCCGACCGCCTGGGTTACAGCGAGGCCTATGTGGGCGAGCATGTCACGGACCTGGCTGAAAACGTCACGTCCTGCCTGATGTTCCTGAGCAGTCTGGCTTTTGACACGCACCAGATCAAGCTGGGCTCGGGCACCATTAATATGCCCAACGGGCACCCGGCTGCCATTGCCGCCAACGTGGCCATGCTCGACCACCTGCTCAAAGGCCGCTTCATCATGGGTATCAGCCCCGGCGGGCTGGCCTCAGACGCCGAAGTCTTTGGTAATTTCGGGCGCGACAGACTGGACATGTTTGTCGAGGCCATTGACATGGTGATGGCCATCTGGAAAGGCACTGCTCCTTACGATTTGCAGGGCAAGTACTTCAACATCAGTACGGCGCGCACCATGATCCCTGAAATCGGTCAGGGCATCATCCTCAAGCCCTATCAGTTGCCGCACCCGCCCATCGTGGTGACGGCCGTCGCGCCTTTCTCCAAGGGCATCACTGCGGCTGCGGCACGCGGTTGGGACCCGATCTCCGCCAATTTCCTGCTGCCGCAGTGGGTGGCCTCCCACTGGCCCAGCTATGTCGAGGGTTGCGCGCAAGCCGGCCGGCCGGCTGACCCGGCGCAGTGGCGCGTGGCCAAAAGCATTTTTGTCACTGACAAGGACGACACCCTGGCACGCCGCTACGCCCACACGTCAGAAGGTCCTTACCATTTTTACTTCAAGCAACTGATCCGCAAGCTGGTCGGTTTTGGCGGTCGTTCCAACTTGTTCAAGCTGGACCAAAGTGAGCCCGACGATGCCATCAACGCTGACACCGTCACGCCGCGTCTGGTGCTGGCCGGCTCGGTCAACAGCGTGGTAGACCAATTGCTGGCTTTCCGTGAAATCACCGGTGACTTCGGCACGCTGCTTTATGCCGGACATGACTGGGTCGATCCGGTATTGGCACGCCGCTCGATGGAACTGATGGCTGAAAAAGTCATGCCGCAAGTCAACGCAGCCATCGCTAAAGCCGCATGAAAATCAGCCTCGCCGGTACCGGAAAAATGGGCAGCGCCATGGCTGTGCGCTTGCTCTCTGAAGGCCACCAGGTCACGGTGTGGAACCGCACCGCAGCCCGCGCTGAGCCGCTCCTGGCTCTGGGTGCCACGCTTGTGCCACTTGCGCGTGAACTCTGCGCCGGGGCCGAACTGGTCATCAGCATGCTCACCGATGAGCAGGCACTCGATGACGTCTACTTTTCCGCAGACGGCCTGCTGGCCGGCGCTGCGCCCGGCCAGATGTTTGTCGACATGAGCACCACCAGTTCAGCCCGCCAGGTCGACATGGGACGGCGCCTGACTGCGGCCGGTTTCAGCTACGTGGAATGCCCGGTAGGCGGCAGCGTCGGCCCGGCCAAAGAGGGTAAGTTGCTGGGCTTTGCAGGCGGTGGGGCCGATGAGCTGGCGCGCGCTTTGCCTGTGCTGAGCATCTTGTGCCGCCGCATCGAACATGTCGGCCCGCACGGCGCAGGCGCCATGATGAAGCTGGCCATCAACTTGCCTTTGATGGTCTATTGGCAGACCTTGGGCGAAGCCCTGTCGCTGATCGCTCCGCTCGGGCTGGACCCGGCACGTGTGATCGACATCTTTGCCGATACCTCGGGCGGCCCCAACATGCTCAAGGTGCGCGGCCCCATGATTGCCCAGGCCCTGGCCGGTCAGGCCAGCGATGCGGTGACGGTCAATCTGGCGACCATGCGCAAGGACGTACGCTCCATGCTCGCGCAGGGTACGCAGCAGCACCGCAGCATGCCGCTGACAGCCGCCACGCTGGCCAGTTTTGACCAGGCTGCGGCCAGTGGACTGGACGCCGCCGATTGCACCCGGCTGCTGACCTGGTGGCTGAGCGAGGGCGGACAAAAAGCAGCCGACTGAGCCCGCTTGATCTTTTTATCTGTGCATGCGGGTCAGGGTTTTCATCATGTCCGCCGGGGTGTCAATTGATCAATCGATCAGATAAACTGATTTTGCCGAAGCGGCTTGCACCCTATCCATAAACAGACAGATGAAAGAGACAAGATGACACACATGATTCGACGCTCCTTGGCATTGCGCTACCTTGTCGCCACTGCAATGTGTCTGGGCGCTTACACGGGCGCGCAGGCTCAAGCCTTTCCCAATAAGCCCGTCAAACTGGTGGTGACTTACCCAGCCGGCGGCAGCTCTGACCTGATGGCCCGCATCATGGGGCAAAAGCTCAGCGAAGCCTGGGGTCAGCCCGTCATCATCGACAGCAAGCCCGGTGCGGCCGGCTCTATCGGCATGGAATACACCGCCCGCCAGCCCGCTGACGGATACACCTTTGTCATCGGCAACCTGGGCCCCGCCGCCGTCAACCCGCTGATCTCCAAAGTGCCTTACAACATGGAGAAAGACTTCATCGCTGTCTCGCTGACCGCCGTCTGACCGAACGTGCTGGTGGTGCCTGCGGCCTCGCCTTACAAAAATCTGGCTGACTTGCTGGCCGCTGCGCGCGCCAAGCCTGAAGCCATTAACTTCGGCACCAGCGGTCCGGGCAGCATGGCCCACCTGGCCGGTGAAATGATCATGCGCCAAGCCAAAGTCAAGATGACGCAAATTCCTTACAAAGGCGGCGGCCTGGCTGTCACCGACCTGATCGCCGGTCAGATCAACATGATGGTCTCGGACGCCTTGCCGGTGGCCCAGCACATCAAGACTGGACGCCTGCGTCCCTTGGCTGTGACCAGTGCCACACGCACCAGCATGCTGCCTGATGTTCCCACATTTGCTGAAGCTGGTCTGCAAGGTCTGGTGGCCAACAACTGGTGGGGCGTTTACCTGCCTGCCAAAACACCCAAGGCTGTGGTGGACTCCTACATGGCAGCGCTTAAAAAAGCAATGGCCGACCCCGACTTGAAAGAGCGTTTTGCCGGCCTGGGCGTTGAAGCCATGGCCAGCTCGCAAGAAGAGTTCGCCACATTCCTGGCCGCTGAAAACGCCAAGTACTCCAAGCTGGTGGCCGACAACAACATCAAGGCTGAATAAGCCGCTGCTGCTTTTTGAACGCAGCCTAAAAAAGCCTGCCTTGGTAACAAGGCAGGCTTTTGTTTTGGCGTGTAGGGCGGTTCAGCCGGCTTCAACCTGCTCGATGCCAGCGCTGCGCGTCGAGCGAACCACCGCTTCGAGTGCGCAGATGTTGGCAATCATTTGCGACTGCGGCACCGGGTAGGGCTTGCGGCCTTGCGCTGCGTCTGCAAAGGCCTCTAAGTTGGACAGCACAGCGGGGTGCGGCGGGTAGTTGACGCTCTGTACTTCTTCACCGCGCTTGCACGAAGTCAGCACCCAGCCGGTGGAGGCTTCGGGGTGGCTCTTGTCGCGCACCTCGACCCAGCCTTTGCTGCAGTACACCGCAAAACGGCCTACAAAAGGCGTGGCCAAAATGGCACTGATCAATGCATGGCCGCCGCTTTTGTAAGTGGCCAGAATCGCCAGGGTGTCACCATTGACCAGCGAGCTGCCCAGTTGCTTGACGCTGGCGTAGACCGTTTCGGCCGGGCCGAACACGCCCACAGACAGGTCCAGCAAATGAATGCCCGTGGCGGTCATCGGCCCGGCCGGCGCTTCGGCTGCTGAAAGTCGCCAGTTCTCAGGCGGCAGGTTTAAAAATTTGTCCTGGCTGAAGTTGGCTTCCATTTGCAGCGGGCGCCCCAGCTCGCCGGAATGGATCATTTCCATGGCGCGGATGATGGGCGGCTCAAAGCGCCGCTCATGGCCCACGGCCAGTGTCAGCCCGCGCGC
>CAXNEG010000136.1:0-4829 GCA_964201305.1 Polaromonas sp. | reverse complement strand
GGCGCACTCACTTGGGCACCTTGCGGGCAGTATTCAGGGTGGGGCAGTATTTTGATGATGGGCATGTAATGGTTCTGTGGGATTTCGGATTCAAACCGATTCAATGTTTTTGCCGGCCAAGGCTTTTTGAATGCCCCGGTTCATCCGTTGAGCGGCAAAGTTCTCGGTGCCTTTGGCCAGGGCCTGATTCGCGGCCTCGATGCCGGCAGCGTCTGCATGCTCACGCGCATGTCCTACAGCGGCCATCAACTGATCAATCCGGGTACGTTCCTCGGCGCTCAGTAAGTCGGCATCTTGATGGAGTGCGCTGTGCGTTGCCAACAACATGCGATCGGCATCGACGCGTGCTTCGGCCAGGGCGCGGGCAGCCATGTCTTGCGTTGCAGTGGAAAAACTCTCCTGCAGCATGCGGGCAATGTCTTCGTCAGACAGGCCGTAGGAGGGTTTGACGTCAATGTGCGCTTGCACACCACTGCCCTGCTCTTTGGCGCTGACACTGAGCAGGCCGTCGGCGTCCACTGTGAAGGTCACGCGAATGCGCGCCGCACCGGCAGCCATGGGCGGTATGCCGCGCAGCTCAAAGCGGGCCAGGCTGCGGCAGTCAGCCACCAGATCACGCTCACCTTGCACCACATGCAGCGCCAGCGCGGTCTGGCCGTCCTGGTACGTGGTGAAGTCCTGCGCCATGGCGGTGGGAATGGTCTGGTTGCGCGGCACAATCCGCTCGACCAGACCGCCCATGGTTTCGATGCCCAGCGACAGTGGAATCACGTCGAGCAGCAGCAAATCATTGCCCCTGTGATTGCCGGCCAACTGGTTGGCAGAAATCGCCGCCCCCAAAGCAACCACCTCATCGGGGTTGAGGTTGGTCAACGGCTCTTGGTCGAAAAATTCTGCGACTGCATTCTGGATCTGCGGCATGCGCGTTGAGCCGCCCACCATCACCACGCCCTGAATGTCGTGTTTGTCTAATTTGGCGTCGCGCAAGGTCTTGCGCACTGCGGCCATGCTTTGCGCAGTCAGCGCAGCTGTAGCGGACTCAAAATCAGCCTTTGAAAGCAAAACCTGCAGACGACCTGCCGACAGATCGAGTGCAAAATTTACATTGATTTGCGTGCTCAAGGCTTCTTTGGCTGCACGGGCAGCACGTCGGAGTGCGGCCTTGTCTGCAGCTGTCTCCAGCTCAGAAAAACCAGCCTTTGCCAATACCCAATCGGCCAGCACACTGTCGTAGTCGTCACCGCCCAATGCAGAGTTACCGCCGGTAGCAACCACTTCGAAAACGCCTTGGGTCAGCCGCAAGATAGAAATATCAAAGGTTCCGCCGCCCAGGTCATAGACCGCAAAAACACCTTCGCTTTGGTTGTCCAATCCGTACGCGATAGCCGCAGCAGTAGGCTCATTGATCAGCCTCAGCACATTCAACCCAGCCAGTTGTGCGGCATCTTTGGTGGCCTGGCGCTGCGCTTCGTCAAAGTAAGCAGGCACCGTGATCACGGCACCAAAGACGTCGTCGTCAAAAGTGTCTTCAGCGCGAAATCGGAGAGTAGCCAGAATTTCAGCGCTGACTTCTACCGGACTTTTTTCACCTGCAACGGTTTGCAAAGCCACCATGCCGGGCTTGTCGATCAATTGGTAAGGAAGTCGCTCTGGCTGAGCAATGTCGCGCAGCCCACGCCCCATCAAGCGTTTGACGGATGAAATCGTGTTGTGCGGATCTTCCAACTGGGCGGCCAGTGCCTCAAAGCCGATCTGGCGCTTGTCGGCGCTGAGGTAGCGCACCACGCTGGGCAAAATCACCTGCCCTTGCGCATCAGGCAGACATTCGGCCACGCCATTGCGTACGCTGGCCACCAGCGAATGCGTGGTTCCCAGGTCAATGCCAACAGCAATGCGTCGCTGATGCGGGTCTGGCGCTTGGCCGGGTTCTGAAATCTGGAGCAATGCCATGAAATTTTAGGAGGGTAGCAAAAGGTCAATGCGCGTTTCGACTTCGGATGCAAAACGTTGAATGAACATCAGGCTGCGAACTTCGCCGGCAGCTTTGATGGGGTCTTTATCGTGGTCGAGTGTGCGCGCAATCAGTGTGAGTTGCGCTTTTTGGGCCGCATCGGTTTCATTGGCCAGCTGCTCGAGTTCGCGCAAGCTGTTGGCGTCTTCAAGCGATTCACGCCAAGTCATTTGTTGTATCAAAAACGCAGAGGGCATGGCGGTGTTGTTCTCAGCTTGAATCGGTGCGCCATTCAGCTCACACAGGTAACTGGCACGCGCCAGGGGATCTTTCAATCGTTGATAGGCTTCATTGATGCGCACCGACCACTGCATGGCAAGCCGCTGAGCCGCAGCGCCTTGGGCTGCAAATTTATCAGGGTGGGCTTGACGCAGCAGCTCTTTCCAACGTGCAGCAATCAAGTCCCGCGACTGCTCAAACTGCACGGGCAGTTCAAACAGTTCGAAGTCGTTGGATTGCAGGTTCATAACAAAGAAAGCCCGAGAAAAAGCCGCCAGCACCGGGGGTGAAGGCGGCAACCGTATGAGGGCCTGGGTAAAGACTCAAACGCGAAAGCTCTCCCCGCAGCCACAGCGGTCACGCTCGTTCGGGTTGAGGAACTTAAAGCCTTCGTTCAAACCTTCACGCACAAAATCGAGTTGAGTGCCGTCGATGTAGGGCATGCTTTTAGGGTCGACCAGAACCTTGACGCCATTGTCTTCGAAGATCACGTCTTCAGGCGCGATCTCATCAGCGTATTCAAGTTTGTAGGCCAGACCGGAGCAGCCGGTGGTTTTAACGCCCAAACGAACACCGACACCCTTGCCGCGCTTGGTCATGTAACGCGTCACATGGCGCGCGGCTGCATCGGTCAAAGTTACGGACATTTTAGTGACTTAAAAATTAGTGGGCGTGCTTTTGCTTGTAATCGTTGACCGCTGCCTTGATGGCGTCCTCAGCCAGGATAGAGCAATGGATCTTGACGGGTGGCAGGGCCAACTCTTCTGCGATGGCGCTGTTTTTAATGCTCGCGGCCTCGTCCAGTGTCTTGCCCTTGACCCACTCGGTCACCAGCGAGCTTGAAGCAATGGCCGAGCCGCAACCGTAGGTCTTGAAGCGTGCATCTTCTATAACGCCGGTCAAAGGGTTGACCTTGATTTGCAATTTCATCACGTCACCGCAAGCGGGCGCGCCCACCATGCCGGTGCCAACCGAATCGTCACCCTTTTCAAAAGAGCCGACGTTGCGGGGGTTCTCGTAGTGGTCCACCACTTTTTCGCTGTAAGCCATTGAATTAACTCCTGTACTAGATAAGGTGAGCCAACCGGACAACCGGCCGCCTTGAAGTGTGATGAATCAGTGCGCCGCCCACTGGATGGTAGACAGATCTACGCCGTCTTTGAACATTTCCCAAAGTGGAGACAAATCGCGCAATTTAGCGACGTTCTCTTTGATGGTGGCCACCGCGTAGTCAATCTCTTCTTCGGTGCTCCAGCGGCCTATGGTCATGCGCAGGCTGCTGTGAGCAAGTTCGTCGCTGCGACCCAGGGCGCGCAGCACATAGCTGGGCTCCAGACTGGCCGAGGTGCAGGCCGAACCACTGGACACCGCCAGGCCCTTGATGCCCATGATCAAGGACTCGCCTTCAACGAAGTTGAAGCTCATGTTCAGGTTGTGGGGCACGCGCTTGACAGCGTGGCCGTTCAGAAACACTTCTTCGACATCTTTAAGGCCTGCCAGCATGCGCTCTTGCAAGGCGCGGATGCGTTTGTTTTCTTCGTGCATTTCCGCTTTGGCAATGCGGTAGGCCTCGCCCATGCCAACGCACTGGTGCGTGGGCAGCGTGCCCGAGCGCATGCCGCGCTCATGACCGCCACCGTGCATCTGCGCTTCCAGGCGTATGCGCGGCTTGCGGCGCACATACAGAGCACCAATGCCTTTAGGGCCGTAGGTCTTGTGCGAAGTCAGGCTCATCAAATCAACCGGCAGCGTGGCGAGGTCAATGTCCACCCGGCCCGTGGCTTGCGCCGCATCCACATGAAAAATAACACCGCGTTCGCGGCAAATCGTACCGATGGCCGGAATGTCCTGAATCACGCCAATCTCGTTGTTCACGTACATCACGCTGACGATGATGGTGTCCGGGCGAATGGCGGCCTTCAGCGCTTCCAGGTCGAGCAATCCGTCGGCCTGCACGTCCATGTAGGTCACTTCAAAGCCCTGACGCTCAAGTTCACGGCAGGTGTCGAGCACGGCTTTGTGCTCGGTCTTGACCGTGATCAGGTGTTTGCCTTTGGACTTGTAAAAATGCGCAGCGCCCTTGATGGCAAGGTTGTTGGACTCGGTTGCGCCGCTGGTCCAGACAATTTCTCGCGGATCCGCACCGATGAGGGCCGCGACATTGTCACGGGCTTTTTCGACAGCGGCCTCAGCCTCCCAACCCCATGCATGACTGCGCGATGCCGGGTTGCCGAAATGCTCGCGCAACCAGGGGATCATGGCGTCCACCACCCGTGGGTCGCAAGGGTTGGTGGCGCTGTAGTCCATGTAAATGGGGAAGTGGGGCGTGTCCATGTCAGCTCTTCAATGTCAATAAATTAAAAATCAGGCGAAGCGCATTCGATCAGCTCTTGGAAAAAGCTTTACCCAGTGCAAAAACAGAATTGGGCCCGGTCACCCGCACAGTCTTGACAATGGGTGAGCTGAAAATAGCCTTTTTAGCTTGCGGGCTGCTTTCAACCACAAGGCCTTTGGCCAATTGATCGTCTACGAGTTTTTGCAAAGTCACCGAGGCCAGAAAATCAACCATGCGGCTGTTCAGTGAGGCCCATAACTCGTG
>CAXNEG010000135.1:0-4838 GCA_964201305.1 Polaromonas sp. | reverse complement strand
TGCATGCGGATGGACTCCGCCAGGTAGCGGTAACTGGCATCGTCATTGGCCACCCATTTGCCCAAAAGTGGCAGTACTTTGAACGAATACCAGTCATAAGCCTTCTCCAGCGGCTTGGCAACTTTGGAAAACTCCAACACCAGCAATTTGCCCATGGGCTTGAGGACACGGTGCATTTCCTGCAGCGCCACATCCTTGTGGGTCATGTTGCGCAGACCGAAAGCAACGGTCACCAGGTCAAAACTGGCATCGGGAAAGGGTAATTTTTCGGCATCGCAGACCAAGGTGGGCAAAGCCACCCCGGCATCGAGCAAACGGTTACGCCCCTCGCTGAGCATGGCTGCGTTGATGTCGGTATGCACCACCCGACCGCTGGCGCCAACCTGCGGGGCAAAAGCCATCGCCAAATCGCCCGTTCCGCCGGCGATGTCGAGCACCGACTGGCCCTCGCGCACATTGGCCACTTTGACGGTATAGGCCTTCCAGACGCGGTGCAGACCGGCAGACATCAGGTCGTTCATGACGTCATATTTGGCCGCGACAGAGTCAAAAACGCCACGCACACGGCGGGCTTTTTCCTGCTCTTCGACGGATTCAAATCCGAAATGGGTCTGGCTCATGTCTTCAATACCCAGCTTGAAGCGGTGTGGCTGAAAAAATGAGTTTCATCACCGCGGCCTCAATGACTGGCACAGGCTGAGCCGCCGGCCGCGTTCATGGGGGCGTCTCGCTCGACGCCGGCCGCCTGCAAGCGGGCCAGGTAATCAGCCCACAAACGGTCTTGCTCCGAGCCCAAAAAATACAGGTAGTCCCAGGAAAACAGGCCGCTGTCGTGCCCGTCTGAAAACACCGGCTTGACGGCGTAGTTGCCGACCGGCTCGAGTTCGAGCAGGGTGACCTCACGCTTGCCGGTTTGCAGCACTTCCTGGCCCGGCCCGTGGCCCTGCACCTCGGCCGAGGGTGAGTACACGCGCATCAACTCAAAGGGAATGCGAAAGTCCGAGCCATCGGAAAACCCAACCTGCAACTGCCGCGACTGGCTGTGAACCGTGATGGCCGAGGGTGTTGGAGCACCTGCTTGTAGTCCTGCCATGGCAATTTTTCCTTGGTTAAACCAGCACGCGCTCGATGCCGCCGTGGTTGGCCGCCTCGACATAGGCAGGCATCCAGTCCTTGCCCAGAATCTGGTTGGCCATCTCGACGACGATGTAGTCGGCTTCGAGCAGACCGTTATTGAGGTCATCGCCAAAGCGAGACAGCCCCTGCAGGCAGCTCGGGCAACTGGTGAGAATTTTCACCGGCCCTTGCTCGGCCACAGCGCCACTGGCGCGCAGTTGCGCTTCACCCTTTTGCAGCTCTTCTTCTTTGCGAAAGCGGATCTGCGTGGAGATATCGGGCCGCGTCACACCCAGGGTGCCGGACTCGCCGCAGCAACGCTCGTTCTTGAGCACGTTGTCACCCAACAGTGCTTTCACGGTCTTCATGGGTTCCTGCAGCTTCATCGGGCTGTGACAAGGGTCGTGGTACAGATAGCCTTGGCCGGGCGCATCGGTGCGCAGCGTGATATTTTTCTCAAGCAGGTACTCGTGGATGTCGATGATGCGGCAGCCGGGGAATATTTTGTCGAACTCGTAGCCCTGCAGCTGGTCATAGCAAGTGCCGCAACTGACCACCACGGTCTTGATGTCCAGGTAGTTGAGCGTGTTGGCCACACGGTGAAACAGCACACGGTTGTCGGTGATGATCTTGTCAGCCTTGTCAAACTGGCCGCTGCCGCGCTGCGGATAACCGCAGCACAAATAGCCTGGCGGCAGCACGGTCTGCACGCCGGCATGCCAGAGCATGGCCTGCGTGGCCAGCCCGACTTGCGAGAACAAACGCTCAGAGCCGCAACCGGGGAAGTAAAACACCGCCTCGGTTTCAGCTGTCGTGCGCTTGGGGTCGCGGATGATCGGGACGTAGTCTTTGTCTTCGATGTCCAACAAAGCACGGGCAGATTTTTTGGGCAGGCCGCCGGGCATCTTTTTATTGATGAAGTGAATCACCTGCCCTTTAATTGGCGCCTTGCCCACGCTGGCCGGCGGCTTGGCCGTCTGCTTGCGTGCAAAAGTTCGCAGTACATCGTTGGCCAGACGCTGAGCCTTGAAGCCGACATCGACCATGGCGCTGCGCATGAACTTGATGGTCTGCGGGTTGGTGGCGTTGAGGAAAAACATGGCGGCGGCATTACCCGGCCGGAATGACTTCTGGCCCATCTTGCGCAAGAGATTGCGCATGTTCATCGAGACATCGCCAAAATCGATATCGACAGGGCACGGCGTCAGGCACTTGTGGCAGACCGTGCAGTGGTCGGCCACGTCTTCAAACTCCTCCCAGTGCTTGATCGAGATGCCGCGGCGCGTTTGCTCCTCGTACAAAAATGCCTCGATCAGCAGGGAAGTCGCCAGAATTTTGTCGCGCGGGCTGTAAAGCAGGTTGGCACGCGGCACATGGGTGGCGCACACCGGTTTGCATTTGCCGCAGCGCAGGCAATCCTTGATGCTGTGGGCAATATCACCGATATCTGACTGCTGCATGATCAGCGATTCATGGCCCATCAGCCCGAAGCTGGGGGTGTAAGCGTTGGTCAAATCAGCCGGGAATGCGGCGTCGCGCAGCAGCTTGCCCTTGTTGAAGCGGCCCTCGGGGTCGACACGCAGCTTGTAGTCGGTAAAGGGCTGCAGTTCGGCTTCGGTCAAAAAGTCGAGCTTGGTGATGCCGATGCCGTGCTCGCCGGAGATGACGCCGTCAAGCGAGCGCGCCAACACCATGATGCGGGCTACGGCGCGGTGCGCTGTCTGCAACATGTCGTAGTTGTCGCTGTTGACGGGAAGGTTGGTGTGGACATTGCCATCCCCGGCGTGCATGTGCAGCGCGATCCAAACGCGGCCTTTGAGCACCCGGGTATGAATGGCGATGCACTCATCCAGGATGGGTTGGAACGCCGCGCCATTGAAAACCGCTTGCAGCGGCATTCGCAGCTGAGTTTTCCAGCTGGCGCGCAAGGAGTGGTCTTGCAGTTGTGCAAACAAGGGCTCGACCTGATCGAGCCAGCCGCGCCACAAGCTGCGGACTTCACGCACCACGCTAAGCGCCTGCGACACGCGGTCTTCGAGCAACTCAGCCGAAGGAATTTCATTGGCGTCGTCTGACTTGCCCAAAGGCAACTGGCCTTGGGTGAAAAAAGCCTCTAGCGCATCGCACAGCTCGAGTTTATTGGCCAGGCTCAGCTCAATGTTGATGCGCTCGATACCGTCCGAATATTCGGCCAGGCGCGGCAGCGGGATGACCACGTCTTCATTGATCTTGAAAGCATTGGTGTGGCGCGAAATAGCCGCCGTGCGCTTGCGGTCCAACCAGAATTTTTTGCGCGCATCAACGCTGATGGCTATAAATCCCTCACCGGCGCGGGAATTGGCGATGCGCACCACTTCAGAGGTAGCACGCGCTACCACGTCAGCGTCTTCACCGGCAATGTCGCCCACCAGCACCATCTTGGGCAACCCACCGCGCTTGGACTTGGTGGCGTAACCAACGGCTTTGAGGTAGCGGTCGTCCAGGTGTTCAAAGCCGGCCAGGATGGCGCCGCCGCGCTTTTGCTCGGCGAACATGAAGTCTTTGATCTCGACGATGCTGGGCACCGCATCCTTGGCGTTACCAAAAAATTCCAGGCAGACCGTACGCGTGTGCGCCGGCATTTTGTGCACAATCCAGCGGGCACTGGTGATCAGGCCGTCGCAGCCTTCTTTCTGGATGCCGGGCAAGCCGCTGAGGAATTTGTCAGTGACGTCTTTGCCCAGGCCTTCTTTGCGAAAACTCTTGCCCGGGATGTCCATGCGCTCGGTGCGGACCGGCGTCTTGCCATCGGCTTCAAAGTAATTGAGCTCGAAGCTGGCCATCTCGATATCGTGAATCTTGCCCAGGTTGTGGTTCAGGCGAACCACTTCCAGCCATTGCGCGTCGGGCGTCACCATGCGCCAGGACGCCAAGTTGTCCAGCGCCGTGCCCCACAAGACGGCCTTTTTGCCACCTGCGTTCATGGCGATGTTGCCGCCTATGCAGGAAGCTTCGGCCGAGGTCGGGTCGACCGCAAAGACAAAACCAGCCCGGTCGGCCATGTCGGCCACGCGCTGCGTGACCACGCCGGCTTCGGTCCAGATGGTGGCGACCGGCTCAGCCAGGCCAGGCAGCATGACTTTTTGCACTTCGGTCATGGCTTCGAGTTTTTCGGTGTTGATCACCGCCGACTTCCAGGTCAGTGGAATGGCGCCGCCGGTGTAGCCGGTGCCGCCACCACGTGGCACGATCGTCAAGCCCAACTCAATGCAGGCCTTGACCATACCGGCCATTTCGACTTCGGTGTCAGGTGTCAGCACCACAAACGGGTACTCGACGCGCCAGTCTGTCGCGTCGGTGACATGCGACACCCGGGACAGACCGTCAAATTTAATATTGTCTTTTTGCGTGCACTTGCCGAGCTTTCGCTCTGTCTGGCGACGCAGCTCTGTCATGGCCTTAAAAGAGATAGAAAAACGCTCTACCGCCGCCCTCGCCAAGACCAGCAACTCGCCCACGATCAGGTCGCGGTCAGCATGCGTGTCGGGGGTGCGGCGCTTTTCGACTTCCCCGAGGCGGTGTTGCAAGGCCTCCACCAGCAACTTGCGCCGCTTGGGGTTGTCCAGCAGGTCGTCTTGCAGGTAGGGATTGCGCTGCACCACCCAGATATCGCCCAGCACTTCGTAGAGCATGCGCGCTGAGCGGCCGGTGCGACGCTCGCCGCGCAGTTCGTTGAGCAGCGC
>CAXNEG010000134.1:0-4850 GCA_964201305.1 Polaromonas sp. | reverse complement strand
CTGCCCCAGTCGGGCTGGCCGGTCACCAGGCAATTGCTTTTGAGCAAATGGCTGGTCAGCACTTCGCTCACGGGTGCTTCGTCAAAAGCAGCGTTTAACAAATCCGGCGCGGGTGTGTAGCGACTGCATTCGATGTCGAGTCGGTCCAGGTTCAGGCCGTCGAGTTCTTGCAGTGGCTCGCGGTCAAACATATCGGGCAGCAAGAGCTTGACACCTACAGAGGCAGGTGCACCGCCCGTGGCCGCGCCGCGTGACAGGGCTTCACTCAAGTCGGTGCGCAGGTGGGCCAGCACTTCGGCGGCGTCGGCAAAGCGGCTGTTGTTAAAGCTGTTGAGGTAGAGCTTGAAGGACTTGCTCTCCACGATGTTGGGCGTCTCGCAGGGCACCACCACTTGCACCAGTGCCACTTGCGGTTTGCCGCGCTGGTTGAGCCAGCTCAGCTCGTAGGCGGTCCACATGTCGGCGCCAAAAAAAGGCGCTTGCGCACCGACGCCGATCTCTTGCCGTTTGACGGCGCGGGCAATCGGGAACAGCAAAGAGGCATCGTACTGGTCGGCGTAGGCCGAGGGTTTGCCAAGTGCGGATTGTTCAGGTGTATTCATGGGCTGGGGCGGAGATGTTTAAAAGAAAGCGCGTTCGCGCAGCCACTTGGTAGCGACCCATTTTTCACCGGCCAGCACCGGGGCACCACCATGCAGCGACAGGCTGTCGGGGTGAGCCTGGCTGTAGCTGAAGAACACCGCGCTGCCGCGTTTGGGCAGCACGCTGAGGGCGGCGTCGGTAAATACTGTGGCGCCACCGGCTTCAGGTTCGTGCAGGTACATCACCAGGGTGGCCACACGCTGACCGCCGCGCTCCAAGATGGCGGGCGTGCCGGCTGCGGCGGGGTCAAAGTAGTCAAAGTGCGGGAGGTACTCGGCGCCCGCCTCGTAGCGCAGCACTTGCAGGCCTTCGCCGTTTTGCACGGGCCAGTCCAGCAGGTGCGCAATGCGCGCCTCAATGCGGCTGATGAGTGCGCTTTCACCGCGCTCAAAAAACATGCCCTGGCTGGTGCGGCTCTGGTGGGTCGCCTCGCCGCCGGTTTGCACGTCCACCGTGAGCGAGCGCGTCATGCGCGGTGCTGCTTGTTCAACCAGGGCACGGCACTCGTCTTCGCTCAAAAAATCGTCCAGCACCACCAGCGCCGGCTCGCGCAGCACCAGTGAAGCGCGTACTTCGCAGTCCCCGGCATCGAGCACAAGGCGTTCACCCGCCAAGCCGGGCCAGGGCATGCGCTGGTCTGTGGAAGCGCTGACTGCGATGGCATGCGGCTTAGCCGGCGGCGGCGCCATCAGGTGGGCTACCACGGCGTCGCTCCAGCCGGCTTCTACCAGGCCTTGCATGATGTCGTCTGCCGTGAAGCCGCTGGCTTGTTGCGTGCGCATCCAGGTCCGCAAAGCGGGTGTGATTTCACTGAAGGGGTTGATGGCTTGGCTCACGTTGCGGGGCTCAGGTTTCACGCGGCCTCGCGACGAAACACCAGCCGCTCGGGGGTGGAGACATCGCTGGTGAAACGGTAGCCCTCCAGGTTGAAAGATTCGAGTTTTTTCACGCTGCTGAGTTTGTTTTCAATGGCATAGCGCACCATCAGGCCGCGCGCGCGCTTGGCCATGAAGCTGATGATCTTGTACTTGCCGGCCTTGTGCACTTCAAACACGCAGTTCACCACGCGCGGCTTGAGCGCTTTTTTGTCGACCGCCTTGAAATACTCTTCGCTGGCCAGGTTAACGATGACGGGCACCGCCTCGGCCGCGGCACGCTCGTTAAGGTAATCTGCGATTTGGCTGCCCCAGAACTGGTACAGGTTGTTGCCCTTGGTGGTGGACAAGGCGGTGCCCATTTCGAGCCTGTAGGGCTGCATCCAATCGAGCGGGCGAAGCACGCCGTACAAACCGCTCAGAATGCAAACATGCTCTTGCGCCCATTCAAGCTGCGCGGGCTTGAGGGTTTTGGCGTCCAGGCCTTCGTACACATCGCCGTTAAAAGCCAGCACCGCCTGCTTGGAATTTTTGGCGCTGAACTTGGGCGACCATGCTTCGTAGCGGGCCACGTTCAGGCCGGCCAGATTGTCTGAGAGCGTCATCAACTCAGCGATCTGCTGGGGCGACTTTTTCTTGAGTACGCCGATCAGTTCAGCCGACTGCGCCGGGAACCCGGGCAATGTGTGCGGCAGCGCCCCGGCGGGGGTGTCGTAGTCTAGAGATTTGGCGGGTGAAAGTAAAAACAACATCTGTGGCATCCTTTGGCTTTGCAATTATCCGGCAGCAACGCCCCGGCGCGGCGCCTTCACCCCGATTTACCTGGAACAGCACTTGAGCGCTTTATTCACTCCCTTCACTTTTAACGCTCCCAACGGAGCGCTGGCCTTGGCCAACCGCATCGTGGTGGCACCCATGTGCCAGTACGCCTCCACCATGGGCCAGGCCAATGACTGGCACCTGATGCACTGGGGCCAGTTGCTCAACAGCGGCGCGGCCATGGTCACGCTGGAGGCCACCGCCGTCTCACCGGAAGGCCGCATCAGCCCGGCCTGCCTGGGCCTGTGGGACGACGCCACGGCGCAGGCGCTGGGCGATCATCTGGCGCGCGCGCGCCGGCTGGCCCCGCCCGTGCCGGTGTGCATTCAACTCAATCACGCCGGGCGCAAGGCTTCGAGCGCCGTACCGTGGGATGGTGGCGCACTGCTTTCCCCGGCCGATGGCGGCTGGCAGACGGCCGGCCCCAGCGCGCTACCGCATGCGAGCCAAGAACCTGCACCGCACGCCCTGTCGGTGGAAGACATTGCCCGCATCACTGCTGAATTTGTTGCGGCCGCCCAAAGAGCTGATGCGCTGGGCATAGACGCCATAGAGCTGCATTGCGCGCACGGTTACTTGATGCACCAGTTCCTCTCACCGATCAGCAACCAGCGGCAAGACAGTTACGGCGGCTCTTTTGACAACCGTATCCGCATGCCCCTGCAAGTGTTCAGCGCCGTGCGCCAGGCTTTTGGTGGCACCCTGGGCATGCGCATTTCGGGCACCGACTGGGTCGATGGCGGCTGGACCATTGAAGAGACGGCCGAACTGGCGCTGCGCCTGAAGACGGCGGGCGCGCAGTTTGTGCACATTTCTTCAGGCGGCGTCTCGCCCCTGCAAAAAATCACGCTGGTGCCCGAGTACCAGGTGCCTCTGGCCAAGCGGGTGCGTGAGCACTCGGGCCTGACCACCTTTGCGGTAGGCCTGATCAACGAGCCGCAGCAGGCCGAGGCAGTGCTGGCGCGCGGCGACGCTGATTTGGTAGCACTGGCCCGGGCTTTCTTGTACAAACCCCGTTGGGGCTGGGAAGCAGCGGCAGCGCTGGAGGGCCAGGTGACGGCCAAAGAGCAATACTGGCGCTGCATGCCGCGCGAAGCGCAGCATATCTTTTCCAAGGTGCGCATAGGCGCCCGCTAAAAAATTGACAACTTAAGGAGACAAGCATGAACAAAATCACTCGCCAACTTCAACAGACTCTGGCCTTGGCTAGCCTGTGCCTGCCACTGACGGTGCTGGCGCAAGCTTTTCCCAGCAAAGCGATCACGCTGGTGGTGCCCAACCCGCCCGGTGGCTTGGTAGACACCTCCGCACGCCTGGTGGCAGAGCCATTGGCCCGCCTGATCGGCCAGCCGGTGGTGATAGACAACAAAACCGGCGCCAGTGGCAACCTGGCTTACCAGAACGTCGCACGCAGCGCCAAAGACGGCCACACGCTGCTGGTGTCTTACTCGGGCTATCACATCGCCAACCCCATCCTGATGGACAAGCTGCCCTGGGAGCTCAAGGACCTGGTGCCTGTGGGCCTGATCACGATTGCCACCAACATGATTGCCATTCACCCTTCGGTGCCGGCCAACAACCTCAAGGAGTTCATTGCCTATGCCAAACAAAACCCCGGCAAGCTCAATTACGCTTCCCAGGGCAATGGCTCGGTCTCACACATCGGCACCGAAATCTTCAAGCTGCAAACTGGTGTGAGCATGGTGCATGTGCCGTACAAAGGCTCGGGTCAGGCGATTGCTGACGTGCTGGCCGGTCAGGTGCAGGTATTCATCACCACGCCGCCTTCTGTCATGGGCCATGTACAAACCGGCAAGCTCAAAGCGCTGGCCGTGACCGGCAAGACGCGTCACCCGCAAATGATGCAAGTGCCCACCGTGGCCGAAGCCGGCTTGTCAGGCTTTGAGCTGGAGTCGTGGGTGGCGCTTTACGCCGCAGCCGGCACACCGCCCGCAGTTCTGCAAAAACTCACGCAAGAGGTCAAGCGCAGCATGGAACTGCCAGAGACCAAGCAACGCGCCGACGCGGCGGGCATCGAGGTCCGCTTCCTGTCGCCGGCAGACACCACCAAGCAACTCGAGCTTGAAACAGTAGATTGGGGCCGCGCCATCAAGGCGGCCAACATCAAGATCGACTGAGTCGCGGAAGCTTTTAGCGCAGGTCGCTCGCCAGAGAGGCCAGGGCCTCGGGCTGCACGCTCACATGCGCCGGGTAGTTGGTGTGGTCGCAGCCCACCTTCACACTGGCACCGGCCTTGACAGCGGCACACATGGCGGGCGTGAGTTCAAAGCGCACAAAGTGAACGGCTGAGGTTTTCTCGTCATTCTCGCGGTCCATGTCTTCGTCTGCAATTGCGTAGACGCGAGCATGGCCTTCGACTTCCACAAAGGTGCGGTCTTCCACGCCGATCAACCGGGCCAGTTCGCGCTTGCGCTCGTTGACGTCGGGATACTCGATCAGCATGGTGGCTTTCCAGTTGCTGCCATCGGGCATCAGGGGCGCATAGGCCTCGAT
>CAXNEG010000133.1:0-4870 GCA_964201305.1 Polaromonas sp. | reverse complement strand
CGGCCGACATGGGCCACGCGGATGCCGGCTTGCACTTCCTGCGGATAGGCCAGGGGTGCAAAGTAGTTGCACTGCGACTCGACCACCAGACCCATGAAGGCGCCTGCATGAATGTCGAGAGCACCTTGTTCAATCAAAAACCGGTTCACTGCTGTGTCAAACCAGCCGTAATAAACCACATTGTTGACATGCCCGTAGACGTCGTTGTCCAGCCAGCGGGTGCTGATCGGGAAAAACACTTTGTAGGCGCTGCGGGCCTGGGCAATGGGGCGACTCATGTCGGGTGCTGGGGCTTGGGGTTCAAGGACATCTCTGGATTTTGCCAGTGCTGCGGCTGCTGCCAACGCTGCCATCTCTGCCAATAAGCCAGCGCCAGCTCGTAAGTGTTCATCTGCACTTGCACGGTGTCGTCGATGTTGACGCCGTAGCCGCCCGCCATGGCAAAAGCCAGGGGCACGCGGCGTTGCCAGGCCCATTCAAAGACTCGCTGGTCACGCGCCTTCAGGCCCTCAAAGCTCAAAGCCAGTCGACCCAGGCGATCGCCCTCAAAGGGGTCGGCACCTGCCAGGTAAATCACCAAGCCGGGGGCAAAGCGCCGGTCCAGCTCAACAAGCGCGTCGTCCAGTGCCTGCAAGTAGGGCGCATCGGTGCAACCGTCGGGCAAATCCATGTCCAGGTCACCGGCTTCCTTGCGAAAGGGAAAATTGTGCTTACCGTGCAGGGACAGGGTGAAAACGCTGGCGTCTTGCCTGAAGATGCTGGCCGTGCCGTTGCCCTGGTGCACATCCAGGTCAATCACAGCCACCTGCAGCGCTGCGCGCTGGGGTCCATGAAAGCGGCTCCATTCGGCTTGCATCAAGCGTGCGGCCACCGCCGCATCATTGAAAACACAAAAGCCGCTGCCTTGCTCAGCGCTGGCGTGGTGCGTGCCGCCGGCCATGTTGGCGGCCACACCGGCAGGTCTGGCGTCTGCGCCAGCTTGCAAGCCCAGGGCCAAACGGGCAGCGGCCACCGTGGCGCCCGCTGAGCGACGTGAGCGCTCGACCATCTGCGGACTCCAAGGAAAACCGATCTCGCGCATGGCCGCTGCGGGCAATTGCCCGCTGGTCACAGCGTGGATATAAGCCGGACTGTGCGCCAGGGCCAGCTCGCCATCACTGGCTGCTGGTGCCTCCCGGGTTTGCACCTGCGGCAATTCCAGCGCCACCCTTTCTCGCAAAAGCGCGTACTTGGCCATCGGGAAGCGATGACCCGCGGGAAGTGGCAATACAAAGTGGTCGGCGTAAAAGGCTTGCAATTGGCAAAAGCTCGTGAGAGATGACTCAAAGACTCCAACTGGGGCAACGGGCAACAGCGCCCGGTGCGGCTGCACGATTGTGGCCGTTCGTGGCTGACCCCGGCACGGCGGCCGGTTGGGCTCCGGCACAGGGGCGAAACGAACCCCGCCTAGAGGGCTGCCTCTAAAATGCTGCGCTGCAACAAAAAATGCTTGCAAAGGCTCAGGCTATGCCTATACTAGGTTTTGTTGCAATGCAGCATTTAACATTGCATTCACTTTTTTAGCTGCCCCACTGATCCCTTAAACACTCCTGGAGATTCATTATGCTGACCACAGAACAATTCATCGCTTCGCAAAAAGCCACCGTTGAAACCCTTTTTGGCTTGACCCACAAAGCCTTTGAAGGCGTTGAAAAGCTGGTCGAGCTCAACGTGCAAGCTTCCAAAACCGCACTGGCCGACACCGCCCACCAGACACAGGCTTTCATGGGCGTGAAAGACGCACAAGAACTGATGGCCATGCAAGCCGGAATGGTGCAGCCTCTGGCTGAAAAAACCGCTGCTTACAGCCGCCACCTGTACGACATCGCTTCGGGCACCACCAGCGAATTCAGCAAAGCCGTTGAGAGCCAGACCGCTGAAGCCCAAGCCAAGTTCATGAGCCTGGTTGACGGCGCTGCCAAGAACGCACCGGCCGGCTCCGAGACCGCCATGGCTGTCATGAAGAGCACCGTGGCTGCCGCCAACAACGCTTTCGAATCGGTTCAAAAAGCCGTGAAGCAAGCCACTGACATGGCTGAAGCCAACTTCAACAGCGTCACCAAGACTGCTGCGACTGCCGTCAAGTCGACTGCCGCCAAAAAACGTTAATTCGTTTGCGCCAGAAAAAAGCCCGCCATGTGCGGGCTTTTTTTGGCTGTGCAGGGGCTCCGGGCTGCGTCTTAGGGCTGTACAAGCACCCCAGGTTGCAAACGGGCCCGCAAGGCGGGCAAGGCCGCGAGCATAGCGGCCCGTCCGGCGTCAATGGCACGCTGGCGCGCAGAAAAATCAGCAGTTTTGAGACCCGCCAGCGAGGGCCGCACAACAATGTCGGCCTCGCGCAACTCATGCTGGTTGATACTTTTGCCCATGATGGAAAAGGTCTGCAGCAGGATCTGCAGCGTGTCTTTGGTGGCGCTGTCTTCAGGTGGCGTCGAAATGTCCACCGCGATCACCAGTTCTGCACCCATCTGCCGCGCATAGCGCACCGGCACAGGCGCCACCAGCCCACCGTCCACGTAATCGCGTCCGTTGATTTTCACGGGCACAAACACCGCTGGTACCGCGCTGGAGGCGCGCACGGCGGTCCCGGTGTCGCCACGTTGAAACAGCACCGCCTGACCACTGCCCAGATCAGTGGCCACCACGCCCAAGGGAATGCGCATGTCTTCAATCAAGCGCCCACCCACCGCATCGTTGACAAAGCGGCCCAGCGCATCACCGCGAAAAACGCCGCGGCCCACCAGCGGCAGCATCCAGTCGGTGATGGTGGCTTCTTCCATGCTCATTGCCGTTTTTTGCAGTTCCGCGCTGGACTTGCCGCTGGCATACAGCGCCGCCACCAGACTGCCGGCCGATGTGCCGACCAGGTAGTCCGGACGCAAACCGGCTTCTTCTAGAACAGCAATCACGCCCACATGCGCAAAACCTTTGGCAGCCCCGCCGCCCAGCGCCAGCCCGATCCGCGGCGCCCGCTTGCTGATCGCCGGCGCAACTTCAGGACTGACCGGCGCCGGTCCGCCCGGTCCAGCACAACCGGCCAGCGCAGACACCAAAACAGCCGACAGCGCCGCAGCACGGCTGCGCCGCAAGCGGCAGCCGGCACTTGGAAAAAAACCACCAAAGCTATTGAGAACTATTCGCGTTTGCATTAAGATAGCTATCTTTATCACACCACAGACCTATTTTTTTCATGTCCACGAACTCATTTTTACCGCGCCTGGCAGGCATCAGCCTGTTGTGCCTGGCCGGTTTGGCCGCAGCTCAAGAGCAAACACTCAACCTGTATTCTGCCCGTCACTACCAAACCGACGAAGCGCTGTACGCCAACTTCACCAAAGCCACCGGCATCCGCATCAACCGGGTGGACGCTGACGACGCCGGTATTTTGGCCAGGCTCAAGGCAGAAGGCGCGAGTTCGGCGGCCGACGTGATCTTGCTGGTGGACGCAGCGCGACTGGGCAAGGCCGACATCGACGGACTGTTTCGCCCTATCAAGTCCGCGCAGCTTGAAGCGCTGATTCCCGCCGCCTTGCATGCCAAGGCCGGGCCTGAAGGCGTCACATGGTTTGGATTTTCAACCCGCGCCCGCGTCGTGGTCTACGACAAGTCCCGCGTCAAGAAAACCGATGTGGACAGCTACGAAGCTTTGGGTGAGCCCAAAAACAAAGGCTTGCTGTGCACGCGCTCGGGCTCACACCCTTACAACCTGTCGCTCTTCAGCGCAGTCAATGAGCACCTGGGCGACGCTAAAACAGAAGTCTGGCTCAAAGGGCTGGTGAGCAACATGGCGCGCGCGCCCAAAGGTGGCGATACCGACCAGATCAAAGGGGTGGCCAGCGGCGAATGCGGTGTTGCGCTGACCAACAGTTATTACCTGGCGCGCCTGATGCGGTCTACAGCGCCTGAAGACAAAGCCATCATGGCGAAAATTGACGTGGTGTTCCCCAACCAGCAAAGCTCGGGCACGCACGTCAACTTAGCCGGTGCAGGCGTGGCCCGGCACAGTAAAAACCTGGCGAATGCGGTGAAGTTCATGGAATACCTGGCCAGCCCTAGCGCGCAAAATTACTTTGCTGACGGGAACAACGAATGGCCGGCGGTCATCGGCTTGAAGCTCAACAACCCGGCACTGCAAGCCATGGCGGGTAAGGGCTTCAAGGCTGAAAACATGGCCGCCAGTGTGTTGGCCAACAACCAGACCAAGGTGCAGCAAATGCTGGACCGCGTTGGCTACAAATAAGCAGATGTGCTGCCCCGAAAGGCCGGCACCTTCAGGGGGCCGGCCTTTTTCATGCATGATAATTCGGGCTTGATTGACGTCAATGTCAATGTCCATGTTGGACTGGCTCAGCGCTTTTTTCTAAGGAACTTTTATGGACATCGCAGGCAAGGTTTTCATCGTCACAGGCGGCGCATCTGGTTTGGGTGAAGGCTCGGCCCGCATGCTGGCAGCCAACGGCGGCAAGGTCGTGATTGCCGACATGCAAGTGGAAAAAGGTGAAGCCATTGCCAAAGAAATCGGCGGTGCGTTTGTGAAATGTGACGTCAGCCAGGAGGCCGACGCTCAAGCGGTGGTTGCTAAATCGGTGGCCATGGGCAAGTTGATGGGCCTGGTCAACTGCGCCGGCATTGCCCCGGCAGAAAAAACGGTCGGCAAAAACGGGGCGCATTCGCTGGCCCTTTTTTCCAAAACCATCACCGTCAACCTGATCGGCAGCTTCAACATGATTCGCCTGGCCGCTGAGGCTATGAGCCGCAACGATCCCGAAGCAACCGGCGAGCGCGGTGTGCTGATCTCCACCGCCTCGGTGGCCGCCTACGACGGACAGAT
>CAXNEG010000132.1:0-4888 GCA_964201305.1 Polaromonas sp. | reverse complement strand
TTTCGCGGCCAGACCTTCACGCACATGAACAGCCACCAGGTGGCCGTCATGGGCGTGGCGCGCACCTTCCAAAACCTGGCATTGTTCAAAGGCATGAGCGTGCTCGACAACATCATGTCGGGCCGCAACCTGAAAATCAAAAGTAATTTGTTGATGCAAGCGATTCGCATCGGCCCGGCTCAAAAAGAAGAGTTCATGCACCGCGAGGCGGTCGAAAAAATCATCGACTTCCTGGAAATCCAGGCCTACCGTAAAACGCCCGTCGGTCAGTTGCCCTACGGCCTGCAAAAGCGCGTCGATCTGGGGCGTGCCCTGGCCATGGAGCCGCAAGTGCTGCTGCTCGACGAGCCCATGGCCGGCATGAACGTTGAAGAAAAACAGGATATGTGCCGCTTTGTGCTGGATGTGAACGACGAGTTCGGCACGACGGTGGTGTTGATTGAGCACGACATGGGCGTGGTGATGGACATTTCCGACCGCGTGGTGGTGCTGGACTACGGCAAGAAAATCGGCGACGGCACACCCGAAGAAGTGCGCAACAACGAGGCTGTGATCAGCGCCTACCTGGGCATCTCACATGACTGAGCAGGACCGCTTGAAGCCAACGGCCACTGCGCTGACGCCGAAAATTTGAGGAAAAGACCATGGCCTTCTTTTTAGAAACCCTGCTTGGCGGCCTGATGGCTGGCATGCTGTATTCGTTGGTAGCGCTCGGCTTTGTGCTGATTTACAAAGCCTCCGGGGTCTTCAACTTCGCGCAAGGCGCGATGGTGTTGTTTGCCGCCCTGGCCATGGCGCGCTTTGCCGAATGGATACCCGCATGGACCGGACTCAACAACCCGGTACTCAGCGCCATGGGCGCATTTGTCATCGCCGGGCTGTTGATGTTTGTTGTGGCCTGGCTCATCGAACGTCTGGCGCTTCGCCATCTGGTCAACCAGGAGGGCACCACACTGCTGATGGCGACCCTGGGCATCAGCTACTTTCTTGACGGCATCGGGCAGACAATCTTTGGCAGCGACATCTACAAGATCGACATCGGCATGCCCAAGGAGCCCATCATGGCTTTTGAGCAAATCTTTGAAGGCGGCATCCTGATCAACAAAGAAGATCTCTACGCTGCGCTGATCGCAGCCATATTGGTGGCCGGGCTGAGCATTTTCTTTCAAAAAACGGCTACCGGACGCGCTCTGCGCGCAGTCGCTGACGACCACCAGGCGGCCCAAAGCATAGGCATACCCCTGAACCGCATCTGGGTCATCGTCTGGTGTGTGGCCGGCGTGGTGGCATTGGTCGCCGGCATGATCTGGGGTAGCAAACTGGGCGTGCAGTTCTCGCTCACCACCGTGGCTTTGCGCGCCTTGCCGGTGGTCATCCTGGGCGGCCTGACGTCTGTACCCGGCGCCATCATTGGGGGCTTGATCATCGGTGTTGGCGAAAAACTCTCCGAGGTTTTTTTAGGCCCCTATGTGGGTGGCGGCATCGAAATCTGGTTCGCCTATGTGCTGGCCCTGCTGTTCCTGCTGGTGCGCCCGCAGGGTTTGTTCGGCGAGAAGATCATCGACCGCGTCTAAGGGCTCTCCTATGTTTTACAGAGAAAACGGTCAGTTCAAAACCAGCTACCGCGCTGACCAGCAGATTTTCCCGATCGCGCAGGACCGCTGGGCTGTACTGCTGCTGCTTGTAGCCGCCTTCGCGCTGGTGCCACAGCTCAGCAGCGATTACATGTTTCGTGCCATTTTGATCCCCTTTCTGATCATGTCCCTGGCCGCCTTGGGTGTGAACATTCTGGTCGGTTATTGCGGCCAGATCTCGCTGGGATCAGGTGCCTTTATGGCGGTCGGTGCCTATGCCGCCTTCAACTTTTTTGTGCGTCTGCCCGGTATTCCACTGCTGCTGGCGCTGGTGCTGGGTGGCGCCTGCGCAGCGGCCTTTGGCATTTTGTTTGGTCTGCCAAGCCTGCGCGTCAAAGGCCTGTACCTGGCGGTGGCCACGCTGGCCGCCCAATTCTTCAGCGACTGGATGTTCCTGCGTATCAAGTGGTTCACCAATGATTCGCCGTCCGGTTCGGTCTCGGTCTCGGGCCTGCAGTTCCTGGGCTTTCCGATAGAGACACCTTATTCAAAATACCTGCTGTGCCTATCGATTCTGGTGGTGCTGGGCCTGCTGGCCAAAAATCTGGTTCGCTCCGCGATAGGCCGCGAGTGGATGGCGATCCGTGACATGGACGTGGCTGCCGCCGTGATCGGTATCCGGCCAATGTACGCCAAGCTGACAGCCTTCGCGGTGAGCTCCTTCATCATCGGAGTGGCTGGCTCTCTCTGGGGCTTTGTCTACCTGGGCGCCTGGGAGCCTGCAGCCTTCTCGGTGGAGATGTCCTTTCGCCTGCTCTTCATGGTCATCATCGGCGGCATGGGCTCCATCATGGGCGCATTTTTCGGCGCCGCCTTTATTGTGCTGCTTCCGATCGGGCTGAACCAATTCCTTCCGCTGCTCGGCGCGCTGTTCGGCATCGAGGTCTCAACCTCGGGCATCTCACACGCGGAGTTGATTATTTTTGGCGCGCTGATCGTCTGGTTCCTGATTGTCGAACCGCACGGGCTGGCCAAGCTGTGGAGCACCACCAAGCAAAAACTCCGGCTTTGGCCTTTTCCTCATTGATCACATGGCCACTTATTTTCCCCTTGTTTTTTTCGTTAACTAAGGCACTTAGGTGCCATACATCCAGGAGACTCGCATGAAACCAAAAATCCTTTCACTTGTGGCCCTTGTTACGCTGGCTGCACTGACCTCGGTGGCCACGGCGCAGACCAAGCCAGCTGCTGCCGCCAAGGCAGAGGCCAAACTGCAATTCTTTCCCGGCCTGCCGTACCGCACCGGCCCTTTTGCACCTAACGGGGTGCCTTGGGCCAACGGCTATTCAGACTACCTCAAGCTGATCAATGCCAAGGGCGGTATCAACGGCGTGAAGATCATCTATGAGGAGTGCGAAACCGGCTACGACACCGCACGGGGTGTGGAGTGTTATGAGCGTCTAAAGGGTAAACACGGCGGTGCAACGGTGTTCCAGCCTTTGTCCACTGGCATCACGTTTGCACTGACTGAAAAAGCACCTGGTGACAAAATTCCTTTGATCACTGCCGGCTATGGCCGCAGCGAAAGCCAGGACGGCACCGTTTTCAAATGGAACTTCCCTCTGGCTGGCACCTATTGGCTGGCCGCTGACGTGCTGGTGCAAACGATCGGTAAAAAAGAAGGTGGCCTGGACAAACTCAAAGGCAAAAAAGTCACCTTGGTCTACCACGACTCGCCATATGGCAAAGAGCCTATTCCCCTGTTGCAAGAGCGTGCCGCCATGCATGGCTTCACACTGCAATTGCTGCCAGTGACTTCGCCCGGTGTTGAGCAAAAAGCCACTTGGTTGCAGGTGCGTCAGGCTAAACCAGACTATGTTTTGTTGTGGGGCTGGGGTGTGATGAATTCGACCGCGTTGAAGGAAGCGCAAGCCACTGGTTACCCGCGCGACAAGATGTACGGCGTGTGGTGGTCCGGTGCAGAGCCTGACGTCAAAGATGTCGGCGATGGCGCCAAAGGCTACAACGCAGTGACCATGCAGCACGGCGCAGAGCCGAACTCCAAGGTGGTCAAAGAGATTCTGGCCATGGTGCACGCCAAAGGCCAGGGCACGGGCCCGAAAGAAGAGGTCGGTCAAGTGCTGTACATGCGCGGCGCCATGAGCGCCATGCTGGCGGTTGAAGGCGTTCGCCAGGCGCAAGTGCGTTTTGGCAAGGGTAAGTGGATGAGCGGTGAGCAAGCGCGCTGGGGTTATGAGAACCTGACGCTGGACCAGAAAAAGCTTGACGATGCCGGTTTTGCCGGTGTCATGCGCCCGCTGAGCACCTCTTGCGTTGACCACATGGGTTCTAACTGGGCACGTGTGCACACCTGGGATGGTGCCAAGTGGAACTTCACCTCCGACTGGTTACAGGCTGACGAGCAGATTCTCAAGCCACTGGTCAAGGCCACAGCAGCCAAGTACGCCGCCGACAAAAAACTGGCTCCGCGCACACCTGCGGACTGCCAGTCCTGATGCTGAAACAGTTACTGCTGCGAGCGCTGCAGTAACTGTCTAGCCCGCAGCCTTGCGTGCAGGGCTGCCGATTGGAAAAAGGCCTGAACTTATGGACGATTCAAAAATTGTGCTCAATGTCAATGGCATTGAGGTCATCTACAACCATGTTATTTTGGTGCTCAAGGGAGTTTCCCTGCAGGTGCCCGATGGCAAAATTGTGGCTATTTTGGGGGGCAACGGCGCGGGGAAAACCACCACACTGCGCGCCGTCTCCAATTTGCTGCAAGGCGAGCGTGGCGCGGTCACCAAGGGCTCTATCGAGCTGCGCGGCGAGCGCATCGAAAACCTCACCCCCGCCGACCTGGTGCAGCGCGGCGTGGTTCAGGTGATGGAGGGGCGCCACTGCTTTGCCCACCTGACGATTGAGGAAAACCTGCTGACCGGCGGGTACACCCGCAAAAACAAGGCCGAAGTCGCAGCCAACCTCGAGAAGGTTTACAACTACTTTCCGCGCTTGAAAATTCGCCGTACATCGCAGGCGGCCTACACCTCCGGTGGCGAGCAGCAGATGTGCGCCATCGGCCGCGCGCTGATGGCCAATCCCAACATGGTCTTGCTGGACGAGCCTTCCATGGGCCTGGCTCCCCAGATCGTGCAAGAAGTTTTTGAGATCGTCAAAGACCTCAACCAAAAAGAAAAAGTTACCTTTTTGCTGGCAGAGCAAAACACCAACATGGCGCTGAAGTATTCTGATTACGGCTACATCATGGAGTCCGGCCGCGTGGTGATGGACGGTATCGCCAGCGAGCTGGCCAA
>CAXNEG010000131.1:0-4952 GCA_964201305.1 Polaromonas sp. | reverse complement strand
TGGTTGTTTGCTTGCGCCATGCTCTGCGGCACATACTGGTGGCTTTACATTTCAATGCATTTTTTTGGTGGCCTGCCCGCACCGCTGGCCGTACTGGCGGTTTTTGCGCTGGCTGCTGCCCTTAGCTTGTACTACGCGCTGGCTGCTGCTTTGTTGGCATGGCTTGCACCCACAGGAGCCGCAGCGCGGGCTGCCCTGTTTGCGGGGACTTGGCTGCTTGCCGAAATTGCCCGGGTTCAAATATTCACCGGTTTTCCTTGGGGTGAGGGCGGCTATGCGCACATAGACGGTTGGGCGCTGCCCCTGGCCGGGTGGGTGGGCGTTCATGGTTTGACACTGTTAGCGGCCTTCGTGGCTGCATTGCTGGCCGCTTGCCTGCGTGCACTGCAAGCCAGTCGAAGCATTCAAGCCGGCATGGGCACGGTAGCTTTGCTGGTAGTGAGCCTGCTTGTGTCGCTGCTGCCTGCGGCCTATGCCCCTGCGCCCCTGCGTGCGCCGTTGTCGGTCACCCTGGTGCAGGGCAATATTGCGCAAGACCAGAAGTTCCAAGCCGGCACGGGTGTGCGTGACGCACTGAATTTTTACGCTGAGCAGTTACAGGCAGCCCAAACCGCACTGATCGTCTTGCCTGAAACGGCATTGCCCCTGCTACCCGCTCAGTTACCGCCTGGGTACTGGGACGCAATAGAACAGCGATTTGCCAAAGGCCAGCAGGCAGCGTTGATCGGCCTGCCAATGGGCACCGCACAAGCGGGCTACAGCAATGCCGTCCTCGGGCTGAAACCAGGTGCGCCAGCGTATCGCTACGACAAGCATCACTTGGTGCCATTTGGCGAATTTGTGCCGCCGTTTTTTCAGTGGTTTATCCGCATGATGAATATCCCGCTGGGGGACTTCAATCGGGGCCCCTTGGTGCAAACTTCACTGGCGTGGCAGGGCGAGCGATTAGCACCCAATATTTGCTATGAAGACCTGTTCGGCGAAGAAATCGGCGCCCAGTTCAAAGACGCGGCGCGTGCACCCACCGTGCTGGTCAATGTCAGCAACATCGCCTGGTTTGGCAACACAGTGGCCATTGACCAGCACCTGAACATCTCGCGTATGCGCGCACTTGAATTTGCCCGCCCCATGCTGCGCGCCACCAATACCGGCGCAACCGTGGTGATAGATGCGCAAGGCCGCGTCACGCATGCATTGGAGCGTCATACACGCGGCGCCCTGGTGGCCCAGGTGCAGGGTGCTGACGGCCTGACCCTGTATGCGCGCTGGGTCTCGCACTTCGGGCTGATGCCCTGGTGGCTGCTGGGCGGCAGCGTCTTGCTGATCGCCGCGCTAGCCCGCTGGCGCACGACCCGTCCATCCTGAGTGCGCGGCGTAAAATGAAGGGGTTGGCGCGCCAAGCGCCTTGCCCCTAGAACCCAAGTTGCCATGCTCACTTTCCAGCAAATCATTCTCAAGCTCCAGTCCTACTGGGCAGACCAAGGCTGCGCCCTGCTGCAGCCCTATGACATGGAGGTCGGCGCCGGCACCTCGCACACTGCTACTTTTTTAAGAGCGCTCGGCCCTGAGCCCTGGAAAGCCGCTTACGTGCAGCCCAGCCGCCGCCCCAAAGACGGCCGCTACGGCGAAAACCCGAACCGCCTGCAACACTACTACCAGTACCAGGTGGTGCTCAAACCCGCGCCCAGCAACATCCTCGAGCTTTACCTCGGCTCGCTCGAAGCGCTGGGCTTTGACCTCATGCAAAACGACATACGCTTTGTCGAAGACGATTGGGAAAACCCAACGCTAGGCGCCTGGGGCCTGGGCTGGGAAGTCTGGCTCAACGGCATGGAAGTCACGCAGTTCACCTACTTCCAGCAAGTCGGCGGCATCGACTGCCGGCCCATCACCGGCGAGATCACCTACGGCTTGGAGCGGCTGGCCATGTACCTGCAGGGCGTGGACAACGTCTACAACCTGGTCTGGACCGACGGCGGGTCCGCGCCGGGCCGCTCCCAAACGTACCAAGCCCCCTCGGGGGGCAGCGAGCCACACGCAGTGGGGGAGCGTGGGGGCAAGCTTTTCTACGGGGATGTATACAAACAAAACGAGGTCGAGCAATCGACTTACAACTTCGAGCACAGCGATGCTGAGTTTTTGTTCACCGCCTTCAACGCACACGAGAAGAAGGCCAAGCACCTGATCGAGATCCAGCTCGCGCTGCCCGCTTACGAGCAAGTGCTCAAAGCCGCGCACAGCTTTAATCTGCTCGATGCGCGTGGCGCGATTTCCGTGACCGAGCGCGCAGCCTACATAGGCCGCATCCGCAACCTGGCGCGCGCCGTGGCACAAAGTTACTTTGACAGCCGTGAACGTCTGGGATTTCCGCTGGCGCCGCGCGAATGGGTGGCGCAAATGCAAACTGCCATGCCTGTGTTGAACCAGAAAGCCGCGTGAGCGAGATGACGATGACAACCGCAAATCTCTTGCTCGAACTCTTTGTTGAAGAGCTGCCGCCCAAGGCCCTGCAAAAACTTGGCGCTGCTTTTGTGCAAGTCTTGTCTGAAGAATTAGCTAAGTTCGGACTGCTTGAAAAAGAAGTGATTTCCTCTGACCCACGTGATGGATCCCAGCCAACTGCAAAAGCCGGCGCTTCCTTTGTTCAACAATTTGCTTCGCCAAGAAGGTTGGGCGCCTACATCACCAATGTATCGTCCCAAGCGGCCGACAAAGCCGTGTCGCAAAAACTCATGCCCGTCAGTGTGGGTCTGGACGCCAGCGGCAACGCCACCCCCGCGCTGCTCAAACGGCTGAGCGCACTCGGTGCTGATGCTTCGGCCGTGCCACAGCTCAAGCGCGCCATGGACGGTAAGGCCGAGGCCCTGTTTTACGACAGCATGGTCAAGGGCGCGACGCTGGCCGAGGGCTTGCAAAAAGCCTTGCTCGAAGCCATCGCCAAACTACCCATCCCCAAAGTCATGAGCTACCAGCTCGAGCGCGACTGCGAGCTGCCCGGCTGGAGCAGCGTTAGTTTTGTGCGGCCGGCCCACGGTCTGGTGGCCTTGCACGGCAGCACTGTGGTGCCGCTGCAGGCGCTGGGGCTGACTTCTGGCAACAGCACGCAGGGCCACCGTTTTGAAGCATCTGTTTCGCCCGTGGTCATCCAGCATGCCGACCAGTACGCAGAGACTCTGCGAAAAGTCGGCGCCGTGATCGCCAGCTTTGCCGAGCGCCGCGCCGAGATCGTGCGCCAGCTGGCCGCTGCGGCCGCCAAAATAGGCGGCGGTGTGAAGCCGATTGAAGACGAGGCGCTGCTCGACGAAGTGACGGCGCTGGTCGAGCGCCCCAGGGTGCTGGTCTGCAGCTTTGAAAAAGAGTTCCTCGCGGTACCGCAGGAATGCCTGATCTTGACCATGAAGGCCAATCAAAAATACTTTCCGCTGCTCGACGCCGCCGGCAAGCTGACGCACCAGTTTCTGGTGGTCAGCAACATCAACCCGGCAGACGCCAGTGCGGTGATTGGTGGCAACGAGCGTGTGGTGCGCCCGCGCCTGGCCGACGCCAAGTTTTTCTTCGACCAGGACCGCAAAAAGACGCTGACCTCGCGCGTGGCCGGCCTGGACAAAGTGGTGTATCACAACAAGCTCGGCTCGCAGGGCGAGCGCGTGGCGCGCGTGCGCGCCATTGCCAAGGCCATCGGCCAGCAATTGGGCGGGCCAGCACTGGCGGCGCAGGCCGATCAGGCGGCAGAGCTGGCAAAGACCGACTTGGTGACCGACATGGTGGGCGAGTTCCCCGAGCTGCAAGGCATCATGGGTCGCTACTACGCGCTCAACGATGGCCTGGCACCTGAAGTTGCAGATGCGATTGAAGACCATTACAAACCGCGCTTTGCCGGCGACGAGCTGCCGCGCAGCCTGGTCGGTCTGGCGGTGGCGCTGGCCGACAAGCTCGAAACATTGGTCGGCATGTTCGGCATCGGCAACCTGCCAACCGGCGACAAAGACCCGTTTGCGCTGCGCCGCCATGCACTGGGCGTGGTGCGCATGCTGGCCGACAAGGCGCTGCCATTGAACCTGGACGCGCTGGTACAAGACGCCAGCCGTGTCTTTGGCGACAAAATCACCGAGGCGTCGCCGGCTTTGCTCGACTTCATCTACGACCGACTGTCCGGCAGCTTGCGCGAACAGGGCTATAGCGCGCAAGAGGTTGATGCCGTGCTGGCCTTGCGTCCGCAGCAACTGGGCGATGTCAGCCGCCGGCTGGCAGCGGTGCGCGCCTTTGCCGCGCTGCCTGAAGCCCCGGCCCTGGCTGCCGCCAACAAGCGCATAGCCAACATCCTTAAAAAGGCCGATGATGTAGACGCCCATGTCAGCGTCGCGCTGCTCAAGGAGCCGGCTGAAATGGCACTGCACTCAGCCATGGACTTGGTGTTGCCAGAGGCACACAAGCAGTTTGAAGCTGGTGACTACACCGCTTCGCTGCAAACCCTGGCCGCCTTGCGTGCGCCTGTGGATGCTTTCTTTGACGGCGTCATGGTCAACGCTGAAGAGATGGATTTGCGCCTGAACCGCCAGGGCTTGCTCAAGAGCTTGCACGTGGCCATGAACCGCGTGGCCGATTTGTCGAAACTGGCCAGCTAGGCTTGTCATGAAACTTGTCATCCTAGACCGCGACGGCACGATCAATCGTGACAGCGACGACTACATCAAGTCGCCCGATGAATGGCAAGCCCTGCCCGGTGCGCTGGAAGGTATTGCCAGACTGACGCATGCTGGCTGGCGTATCGTCATCGCCTCTAACCAATCGGGCTTGGGGCGTGGCTTGTTTGATGTGGCGGCGCTCAACGCCATGCATGCCAAGATGAACAAGCAGCTGGCCGCCATGGGCGGGCGTATTGACGCGGTGTTTTACTGCCCGCACACCCCCGACGAAAACTGCCGCTGCCGCAAACCCCTGCCCGGGCTTTT
>CAXNEG010000130.1:0-5017 GCA_964201305.1 Polaromonas sp. | reverse complement strand
GCCTTTGGCGGCAAAAAAGGCGTGATGGAGCAACTCGCGCCACTGGGCCCCGTCTACCAGGCCGGCACGCTCAGCGGCAACCCGGTGGCCACCGCCTGCGGCCTGGCCACGCTGCACGAATTGCAAAAGCCCGGCTTTTATGAAGCACTTGGCGCACGCACCCAGAGCCTGGTGGCCGGCCTCACGCAAGCCGCCACCCACGCGGGCGTGCCCTTTTGCGGCGACAGCCAGGGCGGCATGTTCGGCTTCTTTTTACTGGGCCAGTTGCCGCAAAACTACGCCACCGTGATGACCACCGACAACGCTTCCTTCAACAAGTTTTTTCACGCCATGCTGAGCAGCGGCGTGTACTACGCACCGGCCTTGTACGAAGCCGGCTTTGTCAGCGCGGCGCACACGGCCGCCGACATTGAAGAGACTGTGGCGGCAGCGGCGAAGTTTTTCAGCGCGCGCTGAAAGCGCTGGCGCCTACAAAAAAAGCGACCCGTGGGTCGCTTTTTTCATTCGCTGCCCGGCTTCAATGCCGGAAGTGCCGAACACCGGTGGTGACCATCACCACGCCGCGCTCGTTGGCAGCATCAATAACCTCTTGATCGCGCATGGAGCCGCCGGGCTGAATAACGCAACTCGCGCCCACATCCACCACCACATCCAGTCCGTCGCGAAACGGAAAGAAAGCGTCGCTGGCGACCGCTGAACCCTTGAGGTCCAGCTGGGCGTTGGCGGCCTTGATGGCGGCGATGCGCGCCGAGTCGATACGGCTCATCTGGCCGGCGCCCACGCCCAGGGTCATGCCGCCGCCGCAAAAGACGATGGCGTTGGACTTGACGAACTTGGCCACCTTCCAGGCGAACAGCAGGTCTCGCAGTTGCGCCGATGTGGGTTGCAGTTGGGTCACCACTTTAAGGTCGGCCAGCGTGATCTCATGGTTGTCGGCGGTCTGCATCAAGAGACCCGAGCCGACGCGCTTGACATCGATCAGGTTACGCCCCTGCGCCCAGGCGCTCTCGCCACCGGCCGGCAAGGCAATCTCGAGAATGCGCACATTGACCTTGCTCTTGAACACAGCCAGTGCTTCGGGGGTGAAGGCCGGGGCCATCAGCACCTCGACAAACTGCTTGGAGATTTCGAGCGCGGCTTTTTCGTCCAGCGGGCAGTTCAGCGCAATGATGCCGCCGAAGGCCGAGGTCGGGTCGGTCTTGAAGGCCTTGCTGTAGGCGTCGAGCGCATCCACACCCACGGCCACGCCGCAGGGGTTGGCATGCTTGACGATGACGCAGGCGGTTTCGCCCAAGCGCGCATCGAAGCTCTTGACGCATTCCCAGGCGGCGTCTGCGTCTGCGATGTTGTTGTACGACAGTTCCTTGCCCTGCAACTGACGCGCCGTGACCAGCGAGCCGGTGGCCGGGTACAGATCGCGGTAAAAAGCCGCCTGCTGGTGCGGGTTTTCGCCGTAACGCAGGTCTTGCAGTTTGATGAAGCGGCTGTTGGCCTGCGCAGGAAACTGGCTGTGGCGGCCGTCGGCCTGGATGCTGGAGAGGTAGTCGCTGATGGCGCCGTCGTACTGGCTGATGCGGTTGAAGGCAGCGACGGACAGCGCGAACTTGGTGGCGTATTTCAACTGGCCGTCGGCTTGAAGCTCGGCCAGCACGCCGGCGTATTGCGAAGCGTCGGTCAGCACGCCCACGTCTTTCCAGTTCTTGGCGGCTGAGCGCACCATGGCCGGCCCGCCGATGTCGATGTTCTCGATCGCGTCTTCCAGGCTGCAACCAGGCTTGGCCACGGTCGCTTCAAAAGGGTAAAGGTTGACGACCAGCAAGTCGATGGTATCAATCTGGTGCGCCTTGAGAGCCGCCATGTGCTCGGGCACATCGCGCCGCGCCAGCAAGCCACCGTGGACTTTGGGGTGCAGGGTCTTGACGCGGCCGTCCAGCATTTCCGGAAAGCCGGTGAGCTCAGCGACTTCGGTCACCGGCAGGCCCTGGTCGGCCAGCAGCTTGGCGGTGCCGCCGGTGGACAGCAGTTGGATGCCCAGTGCGTGCAGGGCCCGGGCAAATTCAACGATGCCGGTTTTATCGGAAACGGAAATCAGGGCGTTCATGGCGGGTACTGTGCTTATTTCAAAAGCTTGTGCGCCAGCAATTTTTTACGCAAGGTGTTGCGGTTCAGGCCCAGCCACTCGGCTGCGCGCGACTGGTTCTGATCGGCCTGCTGCATCACGACTTCGAGCAGCGGCTTTTCGACCACGGTCACCATCATGTCGTACATGCCGGCCGGCTCGGTGCCATGCAGATCTTTGAAATAGCCTTCCAGGCTGGCGCGCACGCATTCTTCAATTTGTTTTTTGCTCATAGAACGACTCTCTCTTGTATTTGTGTATCTGTGGCAAGGCCTGCACGGGCCAGCGCGGCAGCAGGCATGCGCTCCATGCGGTCTTCCAGGCCATCGAAAAAATGGGCAACGGCGGCCAACTGCGCTTCGCAGTTTTCGAGCAGGTTCATATGCGCCCTGAATTCCTCGCCGCCGGGCAAGGCTTTGACATACCAGCCGATGTGTTTGCGCGCCGTGCGCACCCCGGAGAATTCACCATACAAGCTGTAATGATCGATCAGGTGCTCCAACAGCAGGCGCTTGACCTCAGCGACCAGCGGCGGCGCCAGGTGCGTGCCCGTTTCTAAAAAGTGGCTGATCTCGCGAAATAGCCAGGGCCGGCCTTGCGCAGCACGCCCGACCATCACGGCATCCGCGCCGGTGTAAGCCAGCACGTCCCGGGCTTTTTCTGGCGAGTCAATATCGCCATTGGCCACCACCGGGATGTGCAGCGCAGCCTTGACGGCGGCGATCGTGTCGTACTCGGCCAGGCCTTTGTAGCCTTGTTCGCGGGTGCGGCCGTGCACGGCAATCATCTGCACGCCGGCGTCTTCAAAAGCGAGGGCCAGTCGCACGGCATTCTTGTTGGTTTCAGACCAGCCGGTGCGCATTTTCAGCGTGACCGGCACGCCCTGCGGCGCGCAGGCCGCCACCACGGCTTGCACGATGGCCAGCGCCAGCGGTTCGTCTTGCATCAGCGCAGAGCCGGCCCATTTATTGCAAACTTTTTTGGCCGGGCAGCCCATGTTGATGTCGATGATTTGTGCGCCACGCGCCACGTTATAAGCGGCAGCCTCGGCCATCATGGCGGCATCGGTGCCGGCGATCTGCACGGCGATCGGCTCGACCTCGCCGTCATGGTTGGCGCGGCGCGAAGTTTTGAGCGTGTCCCACAGGTCGCGGCGCGAGGTGACCATCTCGCTGACGGCGTACGCAGCGCCCAGTTTTTTGCACAGCGCGCGAAACGGCCGGTCGGTCACGCCAGCCATGGGCGCGACCAACACGCGGTTTGCCAAAACATAAGAGCCGATATTCATGAAAGCGCGTGGGAGGGGTGCGGGCGTATGGGCAGAAAAATGCGAGGGGCCATTGTATATGCCTAAAATTTCAGCAGCCCAATTTATACTCAGACTCACATGCCAACTTGGATTGTCCAACTCACCGAGCTGCTGGCCCTGCCCGAATACGGCTTGAGCACGGTGTTCGTGGTGTCCTTCATCTCTGCGACCCTGCTGCCCATGGGCTCAGAGCCGGTGGTGTTTGGCCTGGTCAAGCTCAACCCTGAACTCTTTTGGCCGGCCGTGCTGGTGGCCACCGCCGGCAACACGCTGGGCGGCGCGCTGGACTGGTGGATGGGCTATGGCGCGCACAAAGTGGTGGACAAGTACCAGCGTTCCACTCAACACAGCCGGGCGCTACGCTGGCTGGAGCGGCTTGGCCCGAAAGCTTGTTTGCTAGCCTGGCTGCCGGTGGTGGGTGATCCTTTGTGCGCAGTGGCTGGGTGGTTGAAGTTGCCCTTTTGGCCTTGCCTGGTCTACATGGCGGTCGGGAAGTTTCTACGGTATGTGCTGATGACGGGTACGCTGGTCTGGGTGTTTCCGGGGGGCTTTTCGTTTTAGGGCGGCGGCGTTAAGAAGCCAAGCCAAAAAGATGGATCCCCGCTTTCGCGAGGATGACAGATAAAAAACCCCGTCATTCCTGCGCAGGCAGGAATCCATCCCCCGCCCCGCCTTATTCTGCTCAGAATTTTTCGTGCGGCAGCAGGTAGCGCCACTGGCCCACGGGCAGGCTGCTCATGGTCACGCGGCCTATGCGGATGCGCTTCATCGCCTCGACCTGCAAGCCCACACACTCGCAGAGGAAGGCGATCTGGCCCGGGCGCTCGCCCTTGAGCGCAAAGCGCAAGCGCTTTTCGCTTTGCCAGCTGACCTTGGCCGCGCCCAGCTGCAGGCCATTGAAAGTGAAACCATGGTCGATGCGGTTGAGCCGCTCCAGGCCACCGGTTTTGATGTCGCCGCTGACCTCAACCAGCACTTCATGCTCCATCACCGCCGCATCTTCGGTGAGCTTGCGGGCGATGCGCCAGTCCTGGCTGAAAACCACCAGCCCGCTGGCGCGCGGTGCCAGAGGCGTGAGCAGCTGCTGATCAGCAAAATGTTTTTTCAAAGGGCTCAAGCCGGAGATGTCTTCGACCCACAAGCCCTGTGGCTGAAACAAATCGGTCGACCGCAAGGCACCTTGCGCCGCGCCCAGGCCGGCTTCGCTGCCGGCGGGCTTGTGCAGCAGCAAAGTCACCGGCAGCACGCCCAGCAAAGTCGCGTCGGGGCTGATCTCAATGTGTTGGTCTTGCACACGGTGCTGCGGCTCTTGTACCAACACACCGTCCACGCGCACGAAACCGCCGGTGATGTACTGCTCTGCCTCTCGGCGCGAGCAGGCCAGCATTTCAGCCAGGCGTTTGGCCAGGCGAACGGGTTCTGTCATTCGGCAGGGTTCAAGAGCTGAACAGGAAGTTCATCACGTCGCCATCTTTGACGACGTATTCCTTGCCCTCGGCGCGCATCTTGCCCGCGTCTTTGGCGCCCTGCTCGCCTTTGAAGGCGATGAAGTCGTCATAGGCGATGGTCTGGGCGCGGATGTAGCCTTT
>CAXNEG010000129.1:0-5072 GCA_964201305.1 Polaromonas sp. | reverse complement strand
ATGCGTCAATATCGGCGGGCACGCCGGGCGGGTAAGACTTGAGCCATGGACGGTCTGTGAGCAGGGTGTTCATAGGTACCTTTCAATCACGCGGGGTTGAACTGGGATGAAAATTATTCGATGGCCTTGCCCATGTCTTCAATGACTTTTTTGGCGTCTCCAAACACCATCATGGTCTTGTCCATGTAAAAGAGCTCGTTGTCGAGGCCCGCATAACCGGCGGCCATCGAGCGCTTGTTGACGATGATGGTTTTGGCTTTATAGGCTTCCAGGATGGGCATGCCGTAGATAGCGCTGCCCTTGACGTGCGCGGCGGGGTTGACCACGTCGTTGGCACCCAGAATGATGGCCACATCGGCCTGGCCGAACTCGGCGTTGATGTCTTCCATTTCATGCACCTGGTCATAAGGAACTTCAGCCTCGGCCAGCAACACGTTCATGTGCCCGGGCATGCGGCCGGCCACCGGGTGAATGGCGTACTTAACGCTGATGCCCTTGTCGGTCAGCTTTTGCGCCAACTCCTTGACCGAGTGCTGCGCACGGGCCACCGCCAGGCCGTAGCCCGGCACGATGATGACCGACTCGGCGTTGCCGAGGATGAAAGCGGCGTCGTCGGCCGAGCCGGACTTGACGTTGCGCTGAACTGCATCGCCGGCAGCGGCCGTGCCGGCCTCGCCACCGAAGCCCCCCAGAATCACTTTAAAGAAAGAGCGGTTCATCGCCTTGCACATGATGTACGAGAGGATGGCGCCCGACGATCCCACCAGCGAACCGGCGACGATCAGCATGGCATTGTTCAGCGAAAAGCCGATGCCCGCTGCCGCCCAGCCCGAGTAGCTGTTGAGCATGGAAACCACCACCGGCATGTCGGCGCCGCCGATCGGAATGATGATCAGCACGCCCAGCACAAAGGACAGCGCCAGCATCGCAAAAAACGCGTTCCAGCTGCCGGTGAGCGTGAACACCAGGCCCAGCGCCAGCGTGGCCAAGCCGAGCACCAGGTTGAGCATGTGTTGGCCTGAAAAGGTGACAGGCGCGCCCTGGAACAGGCGGAACTTGTACTTGCCGCTGAGCTTGCCGAAAGCGATCACCGAGCCGCTGAAAGTGATGGCGCCGATGGCCGCACCCAGGAACAACTCAAGCCGGTTGCCGGCCGGAATGTCGGCGGTGCCCCGGCCCTTGGCGACAATTTGGAAGGCATCCGGCTCGGCCATGGCGGCCACCGCAATGAACACCGCGGCCAGACCGATCATGGAGTGCATGAAGGCGACCAGCTCGGGCATCTTGGTCATCTCAACGCGCTGCGCCATCAAGGTGCCGGCAGCGCCGCCCAGCACAAGCGCAGCCATGACATACACCATGCCCTGGGCCGAACCGCCCGCAGTTTCGACGATCAGCGCGCCTGTGGTCAGCACGGCAATCGCCATGCCACTCATGCCGAAAATGTTGCCGCGAATCGAGGTGGTGGGATGCGACAGGCCCTTGAGCGCCTGTATGAAACAGACCGAGGCCAGCAGGTACAGCAGGGTGACCAGGTTCATGCTCATTTGGCCGCTCCTGCATCAGCTGCGGGAGCAGCTTTCTTTTCTTTTTTCTTGAACATTTCCAGCATGCGGCGCGTCACCAGAAAGCCGCCAAAGACATTGACGGCGGCCAGGGCCACGGCCAGTGTGCCCATGGTCTTGCCCAGCGGGGTAACTGTCAGCGCGGCAGCCAGCATGGCGCCCACGATGACGATGGCCGAGATGGCGTTGGTCACCGCCATCAGCGGCGTGTGCAGCGCCGGTGTGACAGTCCACACCACGTGGTAGCCGACGTAAATGGCCAGCACAAAAATAATCAGGTTAATGATTCCGGGGGAGGCGAGTTCCATGGTCTTGGTTCCTAAATGTGGCAGGGCGGTGCGGGCAGAAGCCGGCGCAGCAGGCTTATTTTTTCTTGACCGCGCCGCCTTGCGTCATCAGGCAGGCGGCAACGATGTCGTCTTCAAGGTCGATGTGGAGCGCGCCGTCTTTGGTGATGATCAGCTTGAGGAAGTCCAGCAGGTTGCGCGCATACAGCGCACTCGCATCGGCAGCGACCAGGGCAGGCACATTGGTCTCGCCGATCAGCGTGACACCGTACTTGACAACGGTTTGGCCCGGCTCGGTCAGCGGGCAGTTGCCGCCTTGCGGTGCGGCCAGGTCGACGATCACACTGCCCGGCTTCATGGCTTTGACCATGTCCTCGGTCACCAGCACCGGCGCAGCGCGTCCCGGGATCAAGGCGGTGGTGATGACGATGTCGGCCTGCGCCACGCGCTTGGCCACTTCGGCCTTCTGGCGCTCCAGCCAGCTAGGCGGCATGGGCTTGGCGTAACCACCCACGCCGACGGCGGCTTCACGCTCTTCGTCGGTCTCGTAGGGCACCTCGATGAACTTGCCGCCCAAGGATTCGACTTGTTCTTTCACGCTGGGGCGCACGTCAGACGCTTCGATCACCGCGCCCAGACGCTTGGCGGTGGCAATGGCTTGCAGGCCGGCCACGCCAACGCCCAGGATGACCACGCGTGCGGCTTTGACCGTTCCGGCGGCTGTCATCAGCATGGGGAAAAATCGCTGATAGCGGTCGGCCGCCATCATCACGGCCTTGTAGCCGGCGATGTTGGCCTGTGAACTCAGCACGTCCATGCTCTGCGCGCGGCTGGTGCGTGGCGCCGATTCAAGTGCAAAAGAGGTCAGGCCGGCCGTGGCCAGACGCTGCAGGCCGCTGGCATCAAAGGGGTTGAGCATGCCCATCAGCACACTGCCGGAACGTGCCAGCGATATCTCGTTGTCTTGCGGGCAACGCACCTTCAGCACGATGTCGGCGGCATAGGCGCCGGCGGCATCGGTGATCTCGGCGCCGACGGCTTCGTAGGCGGCGTCAGGCACGCTGGCGGCCACGCCGGCACCGGATTGAACGCGCACGATGTGCCCCTGGGCTTTGAGTTTTTTGGCCGTTTCGGGCGTGAGCGCAACGCGCGTTTCGCCCGGCATGGTCTCGGCAGGTACCCCAATCAGCATCTATTTCCCCTCTTGGAAGCGAGTTTGAGCACTTCAATTTTTTTGCAAACCGTCGCCTAGCTTACATGAGATTGAGGCCGGTCAGCCTAGGGGAAACCTAATTTACAGGCCCCGATTTCAAGTTAACAGCAGTTCGGCCAGACGCTGCATAGCGTGCTGCACGCTGGCCTGCCGCACCTGATGCCGGTCGCCTTCAAACTGGCATAACTGCGTCACCACACCGGCGGGTGTGGCCCAGCCAAACCAGACGCTGCCCACGGGCTTGCCGGCGCTGCCGCCGCCCGGCCCGGCGACGCCGGTGACGGCCACAGCCACCTGAGCGTGTGAGTGCTGTAATGCGCCTTGCGCCATGGCTCGTACCACCGGCTCGCTGACGGCGCCGTATTCAGCGATCAGCGCGGCCGGCACGCCCAGCAGCTCTGTTTTGGAGGCATTGGAATAGGTCACGAAGCCGCGCTCAAACCAGGCGCTCGAACCTGCCAGATCGGTGCAGGTTGCGGCGATCATGCCGCCTGTACAGCTTTCTGCTGCGACCAACATTTGCCCTTTGGCCAACAGCCGCTCTGCCAGCTGCCGGGTCAGGGCCTGCGCGTTATCTGAGGGTGTGGATGCGTTCATCACCAAGCTTTCCAGAGGGCCAGAACCAGCAGGGTGCAAAAGGCGGCCAGCACATCGTCCAACATGATGCCGAAGCCGCCGCGCGGACCGAAGCCCTTGAAGTGCCGGTCCGCCCAGGCCATGGGCTCGGGCTTGAGGGCGTCAAACATACGAAACAGCGCAAAGGCTGCCAGCTGCATGAGCCAGCCTGCCGGCATGAGCAGCCACAGCACCAGCCAGAAAGCGGCGATCTCGTCCCAGACGATGTGGCCCGAGTCGGCTATTTGCATGTGCTGCGCTGTGACCGTGCAGGCCCACCAGCCCAGCAACAGCGAGGCGGCAATCAGCAGTCCCAGTTGCGTGCTGGAAAGCCATTGTTGCAGGGCCAGAAAGCACAGCCAGGCCCACAGCGTGCCGGCGGTGCCGGGCGCCACCGGGCTCAGACCCGAGCCGAAGCCCAGCGCAATCACATGCGCCGGATGCGCCAGCATGAAGCGCGCCGTCGGGCGCCGCATCGGGGCTGGGAGTGAAGGCAAGGCGTTGGGGTCGTTCATGCGAAATGGTCAAACGAAGTGAATTGGTTTGGCATGGGGGCGCCCGCTGCATCGAGCAGTCGCAAGCCGGGCTGGTCGTCAATCCGTCCTATGCAGCTCACGGGGGTGGCGCTAGTCTGCGCTGCGGCGAGTAGGGCGTTGCGTGCCGCGGGCGGCGCCGTGAACAGCAGCTCATAGTCGTCGCCGCCGGACAGCACGCAGTGCAGCGCCTGCGTGTGGCTCACGCCCGCGCCCGCCCAGTCGCTGTGCGTCCGAGCACACAACCGTTCGAGAACGGCTTCGGTGTTCAGCGTCGCGCCGACCTGAGAGGCTTTGAGCAGATGCCCGAGGTCACCCACCAGGCCGTCGCTGAGATCGATCGCCGCGCTGGCCAGGCCGCGCAACGACAGGCCCAGCGCGATGCGGGGGCTGGGTTCTTCAAGGCGCAGCCGCGTTGCTTGTAGCAAGGCAGGCGGCAAAGAGAGCTTGCCCTGCAGGGCTTGCAGTGCCAGCCGTGCATCACCCAGATGGCCGCTCACATAGATGTCGTCGCCAGGATGCGCGCCACTGCGCAGCAGGGCCTGGTTTTGGCCGGCCGGTGCCGGCACGCTGCCAAAAACAGTGATGCAGATGTTCAGCGGGCCGCGCGTGGTGTCGCCGCCAATCAACTCGCAACCGTGGCTGTCGGCCAGGGTCAACAGGCCGTGGGCAAATGCTGCCAGCCAGCGCTCCTCAATGTGCGGCAGCGACAGCGACAGCGCCAGCGTGAAGCCCATCGGCTCGGCGCCGCAGGCCGCCAGATCGCTCAGATTCACAGCCAGCGCTTTGTGGCCCAGGCTGCGCGGGTCCACGTCGGCAAAAAAATGCCGGCCCTGCACCAGCATGTCGGTGGAGATCG
>CAXNEG010000128.1:0-5081 GCA_964201305.1 Polaromonas sp. | reverse complement strand
AGGCGATTCTCAAAGTCATCGGTCAGTTCAGAGTTCTGTGCAATCAGGGGCATGACAAGACCTGTACTCATCTGCACCAAGTTCATGATGTTGTTATTGGCCATCTGTGCTGTCATGATGGCTCGGATCTGTGCGGCTTCGCCACTGGTGGCGTTTGGATCTATTACGCCAGCGAATTGCTTGGCTTTCATCAGAGGCGTCAAATGGCTGTAGTGCTTGGTGATCATCAACACTGACGTGCCCATCTGCTCAGCTAAATCGTGAATGGGGATGCCTTCAAGCAGTCGCTGGGTGGCGTAGTAGTGACGCAGACTGTAGAGGCTGCGCTCCTTGCCCGTAACAGGGCAGTTGAGTAGCTCTGATTCCTCAAGCCACTGACGGAAAGGTTTGTTCCAGTTGTCGGGCACAGAGCCATCCGAAAGCCGGAACAGCAACTTCGGGATTTTTTTCTTTAAAACTTCCTCAAGGGTCATGCTGGACAAGTCCGGGCTAAGCTGACGTAGGCGCTCTAGCAGCAGCCAACAGCTGTTGTGGGCTACAAAGTTACGTGCGCCGCGTTTGCCGCGCTGTAGACGGAAATGTAGGATGGGCTGCCCATCGCGAACTTCCACATCAATGTGCCGCCATTCCAAGTATTCCGCTTCAGTGCCTGGGCGCATTCCAGTAGCAGCCATGAATGGCACATAGATAGCCAGCAGTTCACGGATGATTTTTGTACGAGCAGTGCGGCCATCCAAGATGAACTTGGCTGCGTACTTCATCATGGCTTCAAGTTCTTCATGGCTGAACTCAGCACGGCGATCACTCTCAACTCCAGTGTTCTTGGTAAGAGGGCGCTCGTATGCAGTGAGATAGCCACGCTCAATGGCTTCATCAAAAATCAAGTTCAGCGCAGCGTTGTGATTGTTTTGAGCACTGCCTGAAAGCTCACGTCCTACCTTGTCGCGCCGCCACACATGGAATTCAGAGATCACAGCAGGCTTGATGCCGTCCACGTTGTACAGGCCATAGAAGGGGATCAAGTACAACTTAATAGCTGAAACATAGTCCCGAAAGCTAGGTTTGGCGGTACCTGCAGCGATTTCAGCTTCCAAGCGATGCAGGACGATTTCAGCCACTGGCTTGAACTTTCTACTGGTGACAGGGCGGCCTTCTTCCAAGTCAAACGTTGCCTTCATCCACATACGCTCAGCTATCTTTGAAGCTTCCTTCACATTGGCTGTATCAGTGCTGCGACGGAACCAAGTTTTTAAATTCTCCAGCTTGTAGTGGGCTTGCCACTTTTTACTGTCGTCACGACGCACAAGCCTAATCAACTCAGGCTTGACTACGACAGTTTGTGAGGCTGGTACACGCATGAATACACTTTACAACGACTTTTTGGAAAAAGCAACCAGCGGCAGATTAAATATTCGTGTAATAACCGTGTAATTGATACTTTAAATAAAAACAACGAGGTAAGTCGTTGTTTTTAAAGGGGTTTTGGCTCCTCGACCTGGGCTCGAACCAGGGACCTACGGATTAACAGTCCGGTGCTCTACCAACTGAGCTATCGAGGAATATATTTGGTTTTTCTAGCAAGAAACTTGCCACTGGGGTGTCACCTGTATGGTGCTACTCCACGCAGTTTATGAAGAGCTGATAGAACTGTCAGCACACAACTTGCAAGGCTTGTATTGTAGCAAAGAAAGCAGAGCTGTTTAGAGGAGCAGTGAAATTTTTTGACTCAGCTGCAAGGGCGCATGGGAGCTGATTTGTAGCTTGCAGTAGCACAGGCATCAGTGGTGGCGACTGCGTGAAAATGCAGTCAAATAGGGCGCAGGAAATGACGCATGCGTATCATCAGGTTTAAAGCCAAATGGTGGGGACTGGCTCTTCTAGGATTAAGAAATCGTAAAACTTAGCAAACCCAAAATCTTAGTTTTTGGGCTTTACAACCCGGTTGGTAGGGCGGAGTAAAAATGACGTCGACTTTGTCAAAAGATGAATTGCCGTCGGAAAAGTTACATTATGTAACTTCTCACAATATGAGAGACCTACGCATTATTCGTGTAATAACCGTGTAATTGATAATTTAGGTTTAATATGCCTTATAAGTCATTGAATTTAAACGACTTTTTTACGGAAATTTTGGGGGGTTGCCTATTGCCGCGGACTTAACAGTCCGGTGCTCTACCAACTGAGCTATTGAGGAATGAAGCCTCAAATTATAGCGTTCTTTTGGCGCGCATCTGGAGGTCTAACTTGTGAATCGCGTCGCTTAGACGTCTGGATTCTGCTTCCGGATCGTTGGCTGCAAGCAGTGCGCGTACCACGGCCACCGAGCCTACGCCACTGGCCATGACCTCAGGCAGACGCGCCATATCAATGCCGCCAATGGCAACCAGCGGGTACTCGCGTAGCAATTGGGCATAAGCATGAAGCCGGCCGGTGCCTTGTGCCGCAGTGACCATTCGTTTGAGTGTGGTGGGGAACACGGCGCCCATGGCCATGTAGCTGGGCGCGTGCGTGTCGGCCAGACACATTTCTGCGTAGCCGTGGGTGCTCAGACCCAATCGTAAACCTGCCTGCCGAATTGCACCAAGGTCGGCCGTGTCTATGTCTTCCTGGCCCAAATGAACGCCGTAAGCGCCGGCAGCGATGGCCGCTTGCCAGTGGTCGTTGATGAACAGCAGTGCGTCTGTGCCTTCAACGGCTTGTACAGCCGCCTGCACTTCACGCTGGATGGCGGCCGGATCGTCTGACTTGAATCGCAGTTGCAAAGTGGGCACGCCGGCGCGCGCCATGCGCGCCACCCATGCGGCGTCCGGTAACACGGCGTACAAGCCAAGCTGTCGCGGGCAAGCAGGGAAACTGTTGGCTCGCGGCAAAGCTTGTATACCGAAATCAAGCGGCTCTGTCGGCCAATGATGGGCATCGAAGCGGCCGGTACGCTCAGTTTGCTTTTGCCAGGCGCTGGCGACGCATGCTGCATCGGCATCTATGAAGCCCATGCGCAAGCAGGCTTGTCTGACGGCCCGGTACACCGTAGGTTCAAGGCTGTTGTGGCTGAGCGCTTGCGCAGTGGCGCTCAACGCCAAAGTGCTTTGGTGTGCATCAACGATGGCCTGAACGACCGCTTCATGGTCTTTGGGCTGGATGAATGGGTCGTTCGACATGCGTTTTCCTTGCCGGCTCAGTGGTTGGCCTGATGCCAGAACGGTGTGCCTAGCACGGGTGTGCTGGGTTGGGCCGCCTGCTGCTCGGCCATCACGCCGCCCAGGTACGCCGAACGCCCGGCTTGTACCGCATCGGCAAAAGCGCCGGCCATCATCAAGGGGTCTTGGGCCTGGGCCACGGCCGTGTTGAGCAGCACGGCGTCGTAACCCCATTCCAGCACTTGACAGGCATGCGATGGCAGGCCCAGGCCGGCGTCTACGATCAACGGCACCTCCAGGCGTTCGCGTAGCAAGCGCATGGCATAGGGGTTGATCGGGCCCTTGCCGGTGCCTATGGGCGCGGCCCAGGGCATCACGGCCTGGCAGCCGACATCAACCAGCTTGCGACACAACACCAAGTCTTCTGTGCAATACGGCAGGACTTTGAAACCATCTTTGATCAAACGGGCGGCCACTTCCACCAGATTAAGGGTATCGGGCTGCAGGGTGTAGTCATCGCCGATGAGTTCGAGTTTGATCCAGTGGGTTTCAAACACTTCCCGCGCCATTTGCGCCGTGGTGATAACCTCCTGGGCGCTGTGACAGCCGGCTGTGTTTGGCAAAACCGGGATGCCCAGTTGTTTGAGCAGTTCCCAAAAATCATTACGGGTGTCGGTCGATGGCCCCTGGCGCCGCAGCGAGGCGGTGACCATGGCCGGTCGGGCACGGCGCAAAGCCGCCTCCATCACAGCCGGTGAGGGGTAGCGCGCTGTACCCAGCAGCAAGCGGCTTTGAAAGGTTTCGCCATATAAGACCAGCGGGTCGGTTTGTGCTTGGGTTAAAGAGTCGTTCATCCGTTTTTTCCTGGTCTTAGCCGCCCGTGACAGGGGCGATGATTTCAATCTGGTCACCCTCTTGCAAAAGGGTCTGTTCGTAGCTGTTTTTGGGCACAAATGTCAGGTTGATGGCCGCGGCAAAGGGCGGGCAAGCCTTGACCAGCGCCAGGGCTTCGGCCAGAGTGGCACCCTCAGCTAACTCGTGGCGGATATGGTTGATCAATACATGCATGAAGCTTCAGGCCATGACCGCGGCAGGGCGCTCAACCCGCAAATTAAATCGATCGGCAAGAGCGCTGTGCCCGTTTTGAATCAGCTCCATCACGACATCCAACATGGCGGGGGCGATCAAAAAACCGTGCCGGTACAAGCCATTGATTTGGATGGTGCGCGGCGCCGTCAAGCGCACAGCGGGCAAATTGTCTATCAGGGTCGGGCGGCATTGGGTGCTGATTTCCAACAGCCGCGCTTCTGCAAACCCTGAGTGAACCGAGTAAGCGGCACTGAGCAATTCCAGCGCAGAGCGCACGCTGGCAGGCGACATGTCTTCAGATTCAATCTCAGTGGCACCGATCACAAAAACGTGGTCTTGTTTGGGCGCAATGTACAGCGGGTAGCGCGGGTGCACCAGTCGCACCGGCCGCAGCAGCGTGACCTCAGGGGCGTACACACGCAGCACCTCGCCACGCACGCCGCGCACGCCGGGCCACTGGGGTTTGGCGCCCAGGCCCCGGCAGTCAAAGACCCAGTCCGGTTGGCCGCTCGCGCCGGGACTGAAGTCTTCGGGTGACCGCGGGCTGTTCCAGTGCAGCGTGACTTTCATGCTTTCAAGCGCTTGCTGCAGCGCAGCCAACAGCTGGCGATTGTCGAGCTGGCCTTCGCCGGGCAGGTACAAACCATGTTCAAAACGCTGACCCAGACCCGGCTCAAGAGCTGCAATGGCCGCCCCGTCCAGTGTTTGGGCCGGTGGCAGTTCGGGCATAGCGCGGGCCGTGCTGTCCATTTGCCGGGCAAAGCGGGATGCTTCGGCTGCGTCCTGCCGGTGCCAGACGATGAGTGTGCCGTTTTGTTGAAAAAAAGTGGGCAGGGGGAGTTGGGCTATCAACTC
>CAXNEG010000127.1:0-5132 GCA_964201305.1 Polaromonas sp. | reverse complement strand
AACACCGGCATCTGCTCGGTGGGCGTGGTCCAGGCTTCCTGGTTGCGCTGCACTTGTTTGGCCACATCGCGCAGCGCGTCCAGCGAACCCTTGCGGTCGAATTTGTTGATGGCCACAAACTCGGCAAAGTCCAGCATGTCGATTTTTTCCAGCTGGCTGGCTGCACCAAACTCGGGTGTCATCACGTACATGGGCACGTTGACATGCGGCACGATGGCGGCATCGCCCTGGCCGATACCCGAGGTCTCGACGATCACCAGGTCAAAGCCGGCCACCTTGCAGGCGGCAATCACGTCGGGCAGGGCTTTCGAAATTTCCGAGCCGAAGTCGCGTGTGGCGAGACTTCTCATGAAGACACGTGCCCCCACGCTCGCCACTGCGTGTGCTTCGCTGCCCCCCGCGGGGGCCGCCCGCCTGCCGCCCGGCAAAGCCGGTTCGGCGGCTTGAACTGGTGAAGAGCTTACCGACCAAGGGCTGATCGCGTTCATGCGGATGCGGTCGCCCAACAGCGCGCCACCGCTCTTGCGGCGGGATGGGTCGATGCTGATCAGCGCAATGCGCAGGCTGTCGCCCTGGTCCAGTCGCAGGCGGCGTATCAGCTCGTCGGTCAGTGACGATTTGCCTGCGCCGCCCGTGCCCGTGATACCGAGCACCGGCACTTTGCAGGTGGCTGCCTGCTCGCGGATCTGCTTGACCAGCAAGGCGTCGGCTTTGTCGTTTTCCAGTGCGGTGATCAGTTGCGCCAGCGCGCGCCAATTCGTCTCGCCATGGCCCTCGATGGCTTTCATGGTGTGCGGTGCAAAGCCGGTCAGGTCTTTGTCGCAGCGCATGACCATCTCGCCGATCATCCCGGCCAGTCCCATCTTTTGCCCGTCTTCGGGGCTGTAAATGCGCGTCACGCCATAAGCGTGCAGCTCGCGGATTTCGGGCGGCACGATCACGCCGCCACCGCCGCCAAACACCTGAATGTGCGCGCCGCCACGGGCTTTGAGCAAGTCAATCATGTACTTGAAGTACTCGACATGCCCGCCCTGGTAGGAGCTGATGGCAATGCCCTGCGCGTCTTCCTGCAAGGCGGCTGTGACCACTTCGTCCACGCTGCGGTTGTGACCCAGGTGAATCACCTCGGCGCCCATGCCCTGCAAGATGCGACGCATGATGTTGATGGCCGCGTCGTGGCCGTCAAACAAACTGGCGGCCGTGACAAAGCGCACCTTGTGCGTGGGGCGGTAATTGGCCAGGGCCTTGAATTCGGCGGACAGATCATACATGTGTGACTCCGTGGAAGTCGTCAGGGCAAGCCGGTGGGCTTGGATCACGTTGACGTTAACGTCAATCTTAGCGACATTCGCAGCCACAAGGCCCGACCCAAAAAAAGGGGCGCCGTAGCGCCCCTGAAAAATTAATCTTCCAGTAATTACTTGTACAGCATTTCAGGCAGCCACAGGCCGATGGCCGGGAACTGGTAAAGCAGAAAGATGGCAAACACCTGAATGGCCATGAAAGGCAGCATGCCAGCAAAGATCTGGTTCAGCGTCACATGCGGCGGGCTCACGCCCTTGAGGTAAAACGCGGCCATGGCCACGGGCGGGCTGAGGAAAGCGGTTTGCAAATTCAGTGCCACCAGCAAGCCAAAGAACAGCGGGTCAATGCCGAAGTGCGGCAGGAGCGGGATGAAGATCGGCATGAAAATCACGATGATCTCTGTCCACTCCAGGGGCCAGCCCAGCAGAAAAATCACCACCTGCGCCAGGATCATGAACTGCACCGGCGTCATGTCCAGCGACAGCACCCACTGGTTGATCAGCTCCTGCCCGCCCAGCAGCGCAAACGCCGCCGAGAAAATGCTAGAGCCCACAAACAACCAGCACACCATGGCGCTGGTTTTGGCGGTGAGGTAGACCGATTCCCTCATCACCTGCATGTTCAGGCGCCGGTAGGCTGCTGCCAGCAGCAAACCGCCCAGCGAGCCCATGGCGGCCGCCTCCGTGGGCGTGGCCAGCCCGAAGACGATGGTGCCCAGCACCGCCATGATCATCACGGCCAGCGGGAAAAAGGAGCCCAGCAGCATCTTGAAGATCTCCAGCCGCGCGAAGCTGAAGTAGGCGTAAAAGATGGCGAGCGCCACGGCGCAGCTGGCCAGTGCGACCCAGAAGCTGGCGGGCGCTGGTAGACGCTCAGCAGCGACGGCATCTACCGCAGTTGGTGCGGGCGCAGGGCTGGCCGGTGCGGCCTCTGCCGGTTTATCGGCTTCTACCTTGGCGGTGGTAACAGGCGCATCGCTACTCGGCGGCGGTTTCAGGCCGCCTTCATCTTCGGGCTCTTGCAATCCGCTGACGCTGCTGGTTTCTTCTTCGGCGCTTTCCACCGATGTGCCACCCATCGCCACCACGCCTTCGACTTCGGCCGGTGGCAGCGGTGCCGTGACCTTCAGGAAAATTGCGCCCATGATCAAGGCCACCGCCAGCGCGGGCAGGATGGCAATGAACAGATGGTTCAGCAAATCACGCAGCGGCACGGCCGCATTGCGACGGCCCTTGATAGCGCGGATCAGACCCGGCAGCACCTTGTTGCTGACGGTGGTTGAGACCACTTGAGCAAATGGCGGCAGGGGCACGATACGGTCTTCGGCCGACATGGGTGGTGCCAGATGCGGCTTCCATTTGGCAATCACAACCACATAGACCACATACAGCGCTGCCAGCATGATGCCGGGGAAAAATGCGCCGGCATACAGCTTGACCACCGACACGCCGGCGGTGGCGCCATAGACGATCAGCATCACCGAAGGCGGGATCAAAATGCCCAGGCAACCACCGGCCGTGATGGCGCCGGCCGACAGTTGCACGCTGTAACCGGCCCGCAACATGGCCGGCAGGGCCAACAAGCCCATCAGCGTGACCACGGCACCGACGATGCCGGTGGCGGTGGCAAAAATCGCGCAGGTGATGATGGTCGCCACGGCCAGCGAGCCCGGCACGCGTGCTGTTGCCAGGTGCATGCTTTTAAAGAGCTTTTCAATCAGGTTGGCGCGCTCAATCAGGTAGCCCATGAAGACGAACAACGGAATCGAAATCAGCACGTCATTGGACATCACCGAGTAAGTGCGCTGCACCATCAAGTCCAGCGTTTGCTCCACTGCCAGCGCAGGGTTGGAGCTTCGGTAGGCAATCCAGGCGAACAGCATGCCCATGCCCATGAGGGTGAACGCAGTGGGGAAACCCAGCATGATGGCCACCACCACCAGTGCCAGCATCAACAGGCCCAGGTGGCCATTGGACATTTGCGCCACGGGCGGCAGCAGGATGAAGGCGGCCAACACGACCGCAGCCATGATGCTCAGGCCAAACCAGACTTCTTTTCTCATTTCGGGTGGTCCTTGTTGGTCACGATGAGTGCGTCAAGCTTGGCGATGTCTTCGTCTTTGACGTTGACCATCTGTTTGAGTTTTTCGACGTCCACTTCTTCAACGTCATTACCGCGCGAAGGCCAGGCGCCTTGTTGCAGGCAAACAATGCAGCGGACGATTTCAACCAGGCCCTGCGCCAGCAAAATGGCGCCGGCAATCGGGATGATGGTCTTGAAAGGGTAGACCGGTGGGCCGTTGGCAGTCACGTTGGAGTGCTCATTGATGGCCCAGGACTCGGCGGCAAAACCGTAGCCCGCCCAGGCCAATGCCACCACGCCCGGAATAAAAAACAGAATGTAAAGCGCCAGGTCCAGGCCCGCCTGCAGGCGCGGCGGGAAAAAGCCGTACAGCACGTCACCGCGCACATGGCCGTTTTTAGACAATGTGTAAGCACCGGCCATCATGAAAAGCGAGCCATACATCATGCTCATGACGTCAAAGGCCCAGGGGTGCGGGTTGTCCAGTGCGTAACGGGAAAAGACTTCCCACGCGATCATGAACGTCAGCGCGACGATCAGCCAGGCGAAAAACTGTCCGGCAGCGGTGCTGATCTTGTCGACGGTAAGAAGGAGTTTTTGCATTGTTGTGTTTTATAAGTAAATCAGCCACCCGGATTGTGTCCGAGTGGCTGATGGGGAAAGCCGGTGCAGGATCAGGCTTTTTTCGGTGCGGCTTTTGCCGGTGCAGCTTTCTTGGCTCCAAAGAAATGGTTCACAGCCATACGGCGGCTGATGTTGGTGTCCTGGTCCCACTTGACGGCGCGCTCGGCAAAAGCCTTTTGCGAAGCTACGATTTCCTTGAACAGTGGATTTTCAGCTGACTTCTTGGTCAGGATGTTGTCCCACAGCTTGAGCTGTTCTTGCAGGATGGCGTCAGGTGTCTTGTAGAACTTGACCTTGTCTTTGGTCTGCAGCTCGATGTAGTCTTTGGAGTAGCGGTCAACCGCTTTCCAGGACATGTCGGCCGAGGCGGCCTCGGTGGCGCCGGCAATGATGGCCTTCATCTTGGCCGGCAGCGCGTCGTACTTAGGTTTGTTGAACATGATCTCGAAAGTCTCAGCGCTCTGGTGGTAGCTTTGCAGCATGCAGACCTTGGAGACGTCAGGGAAGCCCAGAATACGGTCAGAGGTGGCGTTGTTGAACTCGGCGCCGTCGAGCAGACCGCGGTCCATGGCCGGCACGATCTCGCCGCCTGGCAGTGCGTTCACAGCAGCGCCCATGGCGGTAAAGAGGTCGATCGCCAGGCCGTTGGTACGGAACTTCAGGCCCTTGAAGTCAGACGACTTGGTGATGGGCTTTTTGAACCAGCCCAGTGGCTGTGTGGACATCGGGCCGTACAGGAAAGACTGCACGTTGCCGCCGATCGAAGCGTAGAGCTTGGCCAGCAACTCGGTGCCGCCGCCGTACTTGTGCCATGCCAGCACCATGTTGGCATCCATACCGAAAGCCGGGCCGGAGTTCCACAGGGCCAGCGCGTTTTGCTTACCGTAGTGGTAGCCCAGCACGCCGTGGCCGCCGTCCAGCGTGCCTTTGGAAACAGCTTCGAGCAAGCCGAAGGCCGGCACCACAGCGCCGGCTGGCAGCACTTCAATCTTCAGGTCGCCGCCGGTCATGTCGTTGACCTTCTTGGCGTAGTCCAGGGCGTATTCGTGGAAGATGTCCTTGGCAGGCCAAGTGCTCTGCCAGCGCATGGAGATCGGGCCGGTCTGGGCATTGGCGATCAT
>CAXNEG010000126.1:0-5163 GCA_964201305.1 Polaromonas sp. | reverse complement strand
CCGCGCTTCATGCCCTCTTCACCCAGGTAGGCGCCCCAGGTCCAGGCGGCGACCATCAGGTGAATCTTGTTGCCCTTGGGGCTGACGCCCAGCTTTTCAGAGCCGATCCAGGTGAGCGGGCGGATGTAGCCGCTTTCGAGCTTGTTCTCGCGCACCACGGCCCGCTGCGCGTCCATCACTTCTTGCGGCGTGAAGGGAATCTTCATGCGCAAAATTTTGGCGCTGTTGAACAAGCGCTCGGTGTGCTCTTCCAGGCGAAAGATCGCCGTACCTTGCGGTGTCTTGTACGCGCGCACGCCTTCAAAAGCGCCGCAGCCGTAGTGCAGGGTGTGGGTTAGCACATGGATCTTGGCGTCACGCCATTCGACCATCTGGCCGTCCATCCAGATTTTGCCGTCGCGGTCTTCCATGGAGGGGGCTGCTGTGGACATGGTCTGATCCTTGTGGTCTCTGTTGAAGTCATGAAACGGCCGGCTGCAAATGACAGCCAAACCTGAAAAAATTGATTTTAAGCGGCTGGCGGCGTCAGGTCGGCGGGGGCTGCAGTTTCTTCTGCTGGCCGTGTAAGTTGGTGCCCAAGCAGCTTGCCATCGGCAAAAGTGCAGTCGACGTAAGAGCCGCCGCTGTCGCTCCAGCGAAACACCTCGGGCTGCACGTCTTTGGGGCTGCGCTGTTCGCCGAGCGAGCGCGTCATGGCCACCACGTGCATCAAGGTGACGCGCGGCTTGAGCTTGGCATTGAGCATGACGGCGCTGCCCACGTAGCCGATGGGCCGGTTGGCGGCGCGCTTGAGCACCTGCATCATGCGGTTGAAGTGCAGCAGCAGCCACATGACCAGCGCACCACCGACCATGGCCACGCCTGGCCAGCCGCTGTACACATAAGACAGCACCACGATGGCAACGCCGGCCACAGGGACCCAGATTTTTTGAAGGTTCATGATGCTTATTTTGGCAGCTAAACGCCTCAGGCCAGGCTGCGCACGACTTCCATGGCCTCTTCAACACGCTCGACGGCATGAATCGTCAAGCCTTCGATCGGTTTTTTAGGCGCGTTCGCTTTGGGGACAACGGCCACACTGAAACCCAGCTTGGCAGCTTCTTTCAGGCGCTCCTGGCCGCGCGGCGCCGGCCGCACCTCGCCGGCCAGACCGACTTCGCCGAAGGCAAAAAAGCCCTTGGGCAGCGGCCGGCCGCGCAAGCTGCTGGTAATGGCCAGCATGACCGCCAGGTCGGCCGCCGGCTCGCTGATGCGCACACCGCCCACTGCGTTGACAAACACGTCCTGGTCCATACAGGCCACCCCGGCGTGGCGGTGCAGCACCGCCAGCAGCATGGCCAGCCGGTCGCGGTCCAGACCCACCGACAGCCGCCGCGGGCTCGGCCCACCGCTGTCCACCAGCGCCTGAATCTCGACCAGCAGCGGGCGCGTGCCCTCGAGCGTGACCATCACGCAGCTGCCGGGCACCGGCTCGCTGTGCTGGCTCAAAAAGATGGCGCTGGGGTTGCTGACCCCCTTCAGGCCTTTTTCGGTCATGGCAAAAACGCCGATCTCGTTGACCGCCCCGAAGCGGTTTTTGATGGCGCGCACCAGCCTGAAGATCGAATGCGTGTCGCCTTCAAAGTACAGCACGGTGTCGACCATGTGCTCTAGCACGCGCGGGCCGGCCAGCGCGCCTTCCTTGGTGACATGGCCGACCAGCACAATGCAAACGCCGCTGGCCTTGGCCGCGCGCGTGAGGTGCGCGGCACATTCGCGCACCTGGGCCACCGAGCCGGGCGCCGAAGTTAGCTGATCGGAATACACGGTCTGGATCGAGTCGATGACGGCGATCGTTGGCGCGTGTGCATGCAAGGTGGCGAGGATTTTTTCGAGCTGGATTTCAGCCAGCACCTGCACCTGGGAGCCGTCCAGCCCGAGCCGGCGCGCACGCAGCGCCACCTGCGCGCCGCTTTCCTCGCCTGTCACGTAGAGCGTCTTCTGCCCAGCGCGTTGCAGCGCGTCCAGCGCCTGCAGCAAAAGGGTTGACTTGCCAATGCCAGGGTCGCCGCCAATCAGCACCACGCCGCCCTCGACAATGCCGCCGCCGAGTACGCGGTCGAGTTCGTCATGGCCAGTGGGCGTGTAAGCCATGTCGGTGGCCGCGATGTCAGCCAGCGCCGTGAGCTCGGACGCCTTGGCCAGCGAGGCAAAACGGTTCTTGACCGGCGACGAACTTTCAGCCACGCCCTCGATGAGCGTGTTCCAGGCGTTGCAGTGCGGGCATTTTCCCAGCCACTTGGGGCTGGTGCCGCCGCAGTCGCTGCAGGTGTAAATCGTTTTGTCTTTGGCCATGCACTGAATATAACGGCCACAGGTCATGCCGGCTCGCAGGGGTGCAGTCAATAATGGCTTGGCTTGCAAACCGCAGTCTGAAACACACGCACCATGAACAACCCACGCGCCCTGAGCGGCGTCGCTTTTGCCACCTTGCTACTGATCGCGCTGATGATGGGCGCCAACCACGTGGCCGCCCGCCTGGCCTTTAACAACGGGGTGGACGTGGCCACGGCGGTGGTTTTCCGCAGCTGCGTGACGGTGCTGGTGTTGGCGGTGATCCTGCTGGTGCAGCGCGTTCCGCTGCATTTCACGCCGCGCCACAAGCGCATGCTGCCGCTCATCGGCCTCTTGGTCGGCGTGCAAAGCCTGTGCCTATATTCGTCGGTGGCGCGACTGCCCGTGGCGCTGGCGCTGCTGGCCTTCAACACCTACCCGATCTGGACGGCGCTGTGGGCCCGGTTGATTTACCGCCAGGCCCCGGAGCGCGCCCTCTTGCTGGCCATGCCGGTGATTTTGCTGGGTCTGGCTCTGGCGCTCGACGTGCTGGGTGCCGCATCCGGGCTGGGTGCCTCTCTTCAATGGTCACGCATTGGCGCGGGTGTGGGCTTTGCGCTGGCAGCGGCCTGCACTTTCGGCCTGGCGCTGGTGATCACGCAAAACGAAGCTGCGGACATTGACGGCCGCGTGCGCACCGCCACCACCTTGTCGATGGCCGGCTTGATGGCGCTGTGCCTGGTGGGCGTGCAAGGTGGCTTTCATTTTCCGCAAGCGGCTATCGGCTGGTGGGGTCTGGCTGCCTTGAGTCTGCTTTACGGCACGGCCTTCACCATCATGTTCACGCTGCTGCCCAAGCTTGGCGTGGTTGGTAATTCCGCCATCATGAACGTGGAGCCGGTGTTTGCGCTGGCGCTGGCCTGGCTGCTGCTGGACCAGTCCATTGCGCCCGTGCAAGTTGCAGGCGCATTGCTGGTGGTCGGCGCCGTGATGGCGCTGGGGCTGCGTAAGCGCTGAGTGAGGGGATGGATTCCTGCCTGCGCAGGAATGACGGTGCGGGTGCTAGTCGCCTAAGCCGCAAAAGGCACGCGGGCGGCCACGGCGCACATCAGTTCGTAGCTCACCGTGCCGGCAGCCGCTGCGACTTCGTCGATGGGTAACACGGCGCCGCTGGCGGACTTGCCCCAGAGCGTGATCTCACAGCCAATACCGGCACTTGGCACCGGGCTCAGGTCCACCGCCATCATGTCCATGCTGACGCGGCCCAACAGCCGGGTGCGCACACCGTCCACCAGCACAGGCGCACCCGTGCCGCTGTGGCGCGGGTAGCCGTCGGCATAACCGCAGGCCACCACGCCGATGCGCATGGCGCGGTCTGCCGTGAATGTGGCGCCATAGCCCACCGAGTCACCGGTTTCGATCTGCTGCACAGCGATCAGCTTGGCACTGAGCGTCATGGCCGGCTGAAGGCCCCAGTGGCCGGCGCTGTGCTGCGGAAAATCAGCGGCGCTGCCGTAGACCGCGATGCCGGGGCGCACCCAGTCCGAGCGTTCGGCCAGCGCATCGCCGTGGCGCAACAGGGCTGCGCTGTTGCTCAAGGTGCGTTCGCCCGGCAGGTCATGTGTGACCGACTCAAAGGCCTGAAACTGCGCGGCAACGCCGGCCGGCCCGTCGGCATCACTGAAGTGCGTCATGAGCGAAATCTCGTCCACCTGCGGCAGTGCGTTCAGCCGCGTCCAGGCGGCGCGAAACCGGTCGGGCTTGAAGCCCAGCCGGTTCATGCCGCTGTTCATTTTGAGGAACACGCGCTGCGGCAGCTGCGTCTTGTGAGCGGCCAGCATGTCGATCTGTTCTTCGCAATGAATCACATGCCACAGTCCCAGGCGCGAGCACAGCTCCAAATCACGCGCTTCAAAAACACCCTCCAGCAACAAAATCGGCCCACGCCAGTCCAGTGCGCGCAGGCGCTGCGCCTCGTTGAAATCGAGCAGTGCAAAGCCATCGGCTGCCCGCAAACCCTCGAACACCCGTTCAATGCCGTGGCCGTAAGCGTTGGCTTTGACGACAGCCCATACCCGCGCATCGCCAGCGGCAACTTGCAATGCCTGCAAGTTGTGGCGCAGCGCCTCGGTATGAACAGTTGCCAGAATCGGACGGGGCATGTGAGAAAACTCAAGGGTAAGCACCAAGACCAGGTCGGGACGACCGTCAAGGTTGAATAACAGCCATTTTGGCACCGGCGCGCATGCTATAAACCCAGACAGTTACGGAGAACTGCTATTTTTTTTCTGCCGCCCCCTTACCTGAAGTCGCCCCGACCGTGATCGCGCATCTTTTATGAAGCGCGGTTTTTACACCATCATGGCGGCGCAGTTTTTCAGCTCGCTGGCTGACAACGCCCTGTTTGTGGTGGCTGTGGAGTTGCTGCGTCAAAGGGGTGCGCCCAGCTGGCAGCCCGCCGCGCTGGTGCCGATGTTTGCGCTCTTTTATGTGGTTCTTGCGCCTTTTGTGGGCGCATTGGCCGACGCCAGGCCCAAGGGCAATGTCATGTTCATCAGCAACGCCATCAAGGTGGTGGGTTGCCTGATGATGCTGTTTGGCTCTCACCCGCTTTTGTCTTATGCGATTGTCGGTCTGGGCGCGGCGGCTTACTCGCCGGCCAAGTACGGCATCCTGACCGAGCTTTTGCCGTCCTCTCAATTGGTCAAGGCCAATGGCTGGATCGAGGGGCTGACCATCGCCTCCATCATTCTGGGCGTGCTGCTCGGCGGCCAGTTGGTGGGCGCGACCATTTCCTCGAGCATGTTGTCGCTTGACTTGCCGCTGCTGACCACCGGCATTGACACGCCG
>CAXNEG010000125.1:0-5174 GCA_964201305.1 Polaromonas sp. | reverse complement strand
TGGTGCGTCTTTTTTAAAGCGCTCCACCGTGACGCTCATGCACTGGCGGGGATGCCGGTGAGAGCCTTTGTTACGGGTTGATTCAAATGAGAAAACTTCACTCGCGCTGGCTTTTGGCCGCGCTTTTCCAGGCTGCCCTGTCGGTTTCGACCGCCTATGCGCAGTCAACGCCTGTGGACGCTCCCTCCCTGAGCGAAATTGTGGTGACGGCGACCCGCATCCCGCAGCCCTTGGTTGAATTGGTGGCCGATGTCACGATCATTGACCGTGTAACCATCCAACTTAGCGGTGCGACTGGCCTAGCGGATGTGCTGGCCCGCGTGCCCGGCATTCAGATCAGCCGCTCTGGCAATATTGGCTCTCCAACCAGCGTGTTCCTACGTGGTGCGGAGTCTCGCTACACAGCAGTTTTTATTGACGGCGTGCGGGTTGATTCGCAGTCCACCGGCGGCGCCAGCTGGCAGACTATTCCGTTGGCCCAAATTGACCGTATCGAGGTGCTGCGCGGCCCGGCCGCTGCGGTGTATGGCTCTGATGCGATCGGCGGCGTGATTCAGCTATTTACCCTCAAAGGTGAGGGCGCATTGATACCCTCGATCGGCATTGGATTTGGTACTTACAACACGAAAAAGGTGGATGCGGCACTCAGTGGCTCAAGTGGCGCTATTGATTACTCTTTCGGGTTTGCCAGGGAAACCAGCTCTGGTTTTGACTCCCAGTCGGGCACCACTCACAATCCAGACAAGGACGGCTACCGCAGTGAATCAGCGAACGCTAAGCTCGGCTTGCAGGTCAGCAAGGCGCAGCGTATCGAACTTTCGGCACTGACGAGTGACATCAATTCGCAATACGATGCTTACGGCTATAACCTTGCGGGGCCGGTGGACGACCACAGTCGTCTCAAGCTGACCGCTGTTGGGCTGAACTGGCTGTCGCAATGGAGAGATACGTACAGTACGCGACTTAGCGTCACCGATTCGCGTGACCGCTACGAAACCACCCCCTCTTACTATCTGACCGAGACTAATCTGCGAAGCTACCTGTTTCAAAATAAGTTTCAGCTTGGTAAGCATCTGCTGACGGCAACGCTCGAGCGGCGAGAAGACCACCTGAGTAATGCTCCTATCAATGCTAATCGCTCGCAGGATGCGCTGGCCTTGGGTTACGGTTGGAAGCACCAGAGCCACACGCTGCAGATCAACCTGCGACGAGATCAGGACAGCGCCTTTGGTGCTTACACGACTGGTAGCGCCGCCTACGGCTTTGCCCTCACGCCGCAGTGGCGTTCTACCGCCTCGGCTGGCACGGCGTTTCGTGCGCCTACCTTGTATCAGCTTTTCAGCCAGTATGGCGTGTCAACCTTGCAGCCCGAAACCAGCCGGAATCTTGAGCTTGGCCTGCGTTATGCGCAGGGCGCAGCCCACTTTGGTATTGTGGTTTACCGTAACCGCGTTAGCAATTTGATCAGCTTCGGGGCGGCAGGACCCTGTGCTTCCGCTTCTGGTTGCTATACCAACACGTCGCAAGCCGAGTATTCAGGCGCGACGGTTTCAGGCGGCCAACAACTTGGTCCCTTTAGTCTTCACGGTTCGTTGGATCTTCAAGATCCACAGAATCTGGCTACGGGCAAGCTACTGGCACGCCGTGCGCGCCAGTTCGGTACGTTGGGTGCCGACACCCGTGTTGCCGCTTGGACCGCGGGTGCAGAAGCCCAGTTCAGTGGTTATCGCTATGACGATGCCGCCAATAAAACGCGCTTGGGCGGCTACAGCTTGATCAACCTCTACGCCAGCACCCCCCTTCGCAAAGACTGGGCGCTGCTTGCTCGTGTCAACAACCTAACGGATAAGAACTACCAGTTGGCCAATACCTACACGACTCCTGGGCGTACTTTTTTCACGGGGCTGCGGTGGGCACCACAGTGAAAATGACAGCGAATCTGAATGCCTGAGATGAACCGTTGCCCTGCCATCCTCATCGCCGCCCCGGCCTCCGGTCAAGGCAAGACCACGGTGGCCAGCGCACTTGCGCGCCTGCACAGTCGCCAAGGACAGCGGGTGCGAGTGTTCAAGTGCGGGCCGGATTTCCTGGACCCTTACTGGCATTCGCTTGCCAGTGGTCAGCCGGTCTACCAATTGGATTTGTGGATGACCGGCGCCGAGGATTGCCGAGTGCGATTGGCGCAGGCTGCTTCTGAGGCGGACCTGATCATCGTTGAAGGCGTCATGGGATTGTTTGACGGCGAACCCAGCGCAGCCGATCTGGCCGAGCGCTTTGGCCTGCATGTGTTGGCGGTCATTGATGCGGGTGCTATGGCCGGCACCTTTGGAGCTCTCGCATGGGGCTTGCAACACTATCGCCCCGCCATGCCTTGGGCTGGCGTGTTGGCCAACTGCGTGGCCAGCGAAGGCCATGCTGCGATGTTGAAAAACAGTTTGCGTGCCCCGGTTGATTGGCTGGGCGCTTTGATGCGGGACAACGCATTTGCCTTGCCCGAGCGCCATCTGGGCTTAACGCTCGCCAGCGAAGTGGGTGATGCCATGGCGCGCCTGGACGCCGCAGCCGACGCGTTGGCTGCGACGCCACTTGGAGGCATGGCGCCGAAAGATATGGCGCACTGGACTTTGCGCTTGCCCGCTGGGCCAGAGCCCGCGGCCAGCCCGGAGAAGCTTTTGCAAGGCCGCACCATTGCCGTGGCGCACGACGCCGCGTTTTGTTTTATTTATCAGGCTAATCTGGATTGCTTGCTTGAACTGGGCGCAGAACTGGTGTTCTTCTCACCCTTGCAGGACAGCACTTTGCCGCCCTGTGATGCTGTGTGGCTGCCAGGCGGCTACCCCGAGTTGCATGCGCAAGTGCTAGGCGCCAACCATGCGCTGCGTGATAGTCTGGCGAAACACATCGCTCACAACAAGCCGGTCTGGGCCGAGTGCGGTGGCATGGTGGTTTTGTTTGAAGCCCTGATAAACGGCGATGGCCAAAGCTATGCGCAATGGGCTTTACTGCCGGGCACCGTTCGTATGCAAAAACGCCTGGCTGCCTTAGGCCCGCAGCAATTGCTTATGCCCGCCGGACTGTTGCGCGGACATACGTTTCATTACTCCACCTGCGACAGCGCTGCGGCAGTGCGACAGCGCACCGCCCGTCCGGGCCAGGATCCTCAGCCCGATACGGGTGAAGCCTTGTACTACAGTGGATCAGTTCAGGCCAGTTATTTCCATGCCTGGTTCCCTTCCAATCCGGTAGCCACCGCAGCGCTGTTTGTTGGCCAAGGAGCGTAGTTGTATGACATTTGGCTTTGACTTTTCTATCGGTCCGCAGCGCATTATTTGCATGACCGAGGAGACCACCGAGTGGCTGTACTTGCTTGGTCAGGAGCATCGTATTGTGGGCATTTCCGGCTACACCGTGCGGCCAGCGCGTGCGAGGCATGAGAAGCCGCGCATCAGCGCGTTTACCAGCGCGAAGATCGACAAAATACTGGCCTTGCAGCCCGATTGCGTGCTGGGATTTTCGGACTTGCAGGCCGATATCGCATCGACCCTGATTCGCCAAGGCGTGCAAGTAACGATCTTTAACCAGCGCAGCGTGGCCGAGATTTTGTCTATGCTCTACCAGGTGGGCGCCATGGTTGGCCAGGCGCAGCAGGCCATAGAGCGTATTGCCGCCATGCAGGCCCAGATGCAGGCAGTAGCACTTGCCGCTTCCGCGCTGCCGAGCAGGCCGCGTGTGTATTTTGAAGAATGGGACGAGCCGCATATTAGCGCCATCCGCTGGGTCTCCGAACTGGTGGGGATTGCCGGTGGCGATGATTGTTTCCCCGAGTTGGCGCAGCAGTCCCTGGGTAAAAACCGCATCATTGCCGATGGCTTGGACATCGTACGGCGCGACCCGGACATCATCATCGGTTCCTGGTGCGGTAAAAAATTCCGTCCCGAAAAAGTCGCGGCACGTGAAGGCTGGGAAAAAGTCAAAGCAGTGCAGCACGGCCAGTTGTTTGAAATCAAATCGCCCGACATATTGCAACCCGGCCCGGCATCGCTGACCGATGGTTTGGCGCATTTGCATCGCATCATCATGGACTGGGCGCGCGTGTATGCATAAATCACTGACTATCGCGCGCAGCGAATTCATCCTAGGCGGCCAAAAAAGCGGCAAGTCCCGGCGCGCCGAAATGCTGGCGCAGCATTGGCTTGGTATGTCAACAGAGCATGGCGCCATGTTGATTGCCACCGCCCAGCCCTGGGATGAGGAAATGCGTGCGCGCATATGTCGCCATCAGGCCGACCGCGCGCAGCGCGTCCCCGGCATGCAAACCATGGAAGAACCCCTGGCCTTGGCGCAGACCCTGGCCGCGCACAGTCGTCCTGATGTGCTGCTGGTGGTCGATTGCCTGACCTTGTGGCTGACCAACGGCATGATGCCCATGCACCCGCAAGCAAACGCGGAGTTTGATGTCGATAGCCAGGTATCTGCCTTGACAGAGTCGATTGCCATGGCTACCGGCCCGGTGGTCTTTGTTGGCAATGAGATTGGAATGGGTGTGATTCCCATGGGCGCTGAAGTACGCGCTTTTGTTGATGCACTGGGCCGGCTCAACCAGCGGGTGGCCGAGGCCTGTGCGCGTGTCACCTTGATGGCGGCCGGCTTGCCCCTGTCTTTGAAAGCCGCCCCATGAAAGGCAGTTACTTTTCTTTCCTGCTTGTCCTGCTTCAATCGTTTGCAGCGCAAGCGGTGGAAGTCGTGGATGACCGCGGTTTTAGCACCATCTTGCCGCATCCGCCGCAACGCATTGTCAGCCTGTTGCCCTCTTTAACTGAGTCGATTTGCGAGCTCGGCTATTGCCAGCGCCTAGTGGGTGTGGACCGCTATTCCAACTTTCCTGCCAGCCTGCAAAACCTGCCCCAACTCGGCGGCGGGCTGGACCCAAATATTGAAGCGATTGTGGCGCTCAAGCCTGACGTGGTAGTCATGGCGGCATCATCGCGTGCGGTTGAACGCTTGCGCGCGCTGGGTTTGAATGTAGTGGCGCTGGAGCCCAAAACCCATGCCGATGTGCAACGCGTCTTGCGCAAACTTGGTCAGTTGCTTGAAGCTCCCGATGTAGACAAAATCTGGCGCGCTATCGATGCCGGCGTATCAGCCGCCGCCCAATCGCTACCGCTCTCGGCACG
>CAXNEG010000124.1:0-5187 GCA_964201305.1 Polaromonas sp. | reverse complement strand
TCGACCGTACAACACCGATGCAGTTTCACGAGGGCTTGGTGGAGCCGCCAACAGCCGCCCTCTGGGGCTGAGCGGTGTCGCGGTCTCTGGCCCGCGTGTGCCGACCGCGAACTGCCGCAAAATCGCGGCATGCATTTAATTCGATCTCCCCTCCAAGCGCAAATTGTTCAATGGCTGGTGCAGCCCGGCGACCTGGTGCAGGCCGATGCGCTGCTGGTGGTGCTGGAAGCCATGAAGATGGAGCACGAACTGCGCGCGCCCTGCGCCGGCCGGGTGAGTGCGCTGCTGCGCGAGACAGGTGACCTGGTGGCTGAAGGCGAATTGCTATTGAATATAGAGCAAACTATTCAAGCGGGACAAGGGCTAGAGGCTGAAAACGTTCAAAGTTTTTCGGCTAGACCACCAAGCCTTTTCACGCCTGCCCCGGCTGCCCCGTCTGCCGTGCGGCCTGACCTGCTGCGCCTGCAGCAGCGCCACGCGCTGACGCTGGACGCTAGCCGGCCCGAGGCCATGGCCAAGCGCCACGCGCTGGGCCTGCGCAGCGCCCGCGAGAACATCGCCGACCTGTGCGACCCGGGCAGCTTTGTCGAGTACGGCGCGTTGGCAGTGGCGGCCCAGCGCAGCCGGCGCAGCGAGGACGATCTGCAGCGCAACACCCCGGCCGACGGCATGGTGGCTGGCATCGGCAGCATCAACCAAGCGCAATTCGGCACGGACGCGACCCGCGCCGTGGTGATGGCCTACGACGCCACCGTGCTGGCCGGCACCCAGGGCATGCGCAACCACCAGAAAACCGACCGCTTGCTGGGCCTGGCGCTGCAGCAGCAGCTGCCGGTGGTGCTGTTTGCCGAGGGCGCTGGCGGCCGCCCGGGCGATGTCGACATGCCCATCGTGGCCGGCCTGCACGTGGCCACCTTTGCCAGCTTTGCCCGCCTGAACGGCCGGGTGCCGGTGCTGGCCATCGTGGCCGGGCGCTGTTTTGCCGGCAATGCCGCGCTGGCCGGCTGCGCCGACGTGATCATCGCCACTCGGGGCAGCAACCTCGGCATGGGCGGCCCGGCCATGGTTGAGGGCGGGGGCCTGGGCGTGTTCCGCCCCGAGCAGATCGGACCCAGTTCGGTGCAGCACGCCAACGGTGTGATTGATATCTTGGTGGACGACGAGGCCGCAGCCGTGGTGGCGGCACGGCATTACTTGTCGTTCTTTCAGGGCCGCTTGACCACAGACACCGAGAAAGCGCCCGACCCGCTGGCGCTGCGTGCCCTGGTGCCGGAGAGCCGGTTGCGCGTCTACGACACCCGGGCCGCCATTCACGGCATCGCCGATACCGGCAGCGTGCTGCTGCTGCGCGAGGGTTTTGGCGCCGGCATCCACACCGCGCTGGCGCGCATCGGTGGGCGGCCGCTGGGCATTTTGGCCAACAACCCGCTGCACCTGGGCGGCGCCATTGACGCTGCTGCCGCCGACAAGGCGGCGCGCTTCATGCAGCTGTGCAATGCGCACGGCCTGCCGCTGCTGAGCCTGGTGGACACGCCAGGTTTCATGGTCGGCCCCGACGCCGAGGCGCAGGCGCAGGTGCGCCATGTCAGCCGCTTATTTATTGCCGCCGCCCATTTGCGCGTGCCGTTTTTCAGCGTGGTGCTGCGCAAGGGCTACGGCCTGGGCGCCATGGCCATGTGCGCCGGCGGCTTCCATGCACCCCATTTCACGGTGGCCTGGCCCACCGGCGAGTTTGGCGCCATGGGGCTGGAGGGCGCGGTGCGCCTGGGCTACCGCAAAGAGCTCGAGGCCCAGCCGGACGCCACCGCACGCGAGGCGCTGTTTCAGCAGCTGTTGGCGCAGGAATACGCCAAGGGCAGCGCCCTGAACATGGCTGCTACGCTGGAAATTGACGCCGTGATTGACCCGGCCGACACGCGCGACTGGGTGCAAAAGGGGTTGCGGGGCCAACCAGCGCTCCCGTCTGCCAGCCATCTGGCGGTTGACAGCTGGTAGGCTGGCGGCAGACCTGGGCCATTGCCGCCGCGCGCTCGAGCGCCCAACCCTTGTCTCGGTTCACAGCGCTCGCAACATGGCGCTACCGCAAATAGCACGAAGCCCGGCCCGATAGGTCGGCGCGCGCGGCTCTGTTTGAGCAGTTGCTGGAGCAGGAATACGTCATGGACAGCGCCCTGAACATGGCCGCTGCGCTGGAGATTGACGCCGTGATTGTCCCGGCCGACATGCGCGAATGACTATTGGTCCCCAGTATTCAACCCCCGTTGTGTAATTCAAGTGGGGCTTTTTTTGATGGCTGAATGGGCATGGCGGGAGTGGCTAGTTCGGTTGAGCTTTTGGAAGCGAGCTCTAAACTCCTTTAGCGAAACAAGAACTCAATATAGCTACATGGATGGAAGTTTCGGCGCGCTGACCACTGGATCGCCGGACACCGCCTTTCGCCAGTACTTTTTCTCTATCAGCACCGACCCCGTCGCGTTTTTGACCGCTGGTGCAACTCGAACGGAAACTGATTCTCCAGGGCCAGGAATTGGCACGCCGAGGGCCTTCGCGATTGTTGCATGCGATTTAAACTGGCCCAAAATGATAATTCCTTCAGGGCGAAGAGCTCCTCTTGCGCCCCCGTTTTCCCTAATCCGCTTCATGTAGTCGTCTTGCTGTGCAACTGTTGCAACCACGCCTCGCGCAACTCGCTGCTCCGTTGCGACGCGGAACAATTGATTCAACCGCTGTGTGCCGTGCTTAAGCTGCATGATCCCGTTTACTGTCACCTCCGGTAGCTGAAGCAAGATATTTGGTTGCAGGTTCAAATGCGTCAACTGGCTGAGCTGTGAATTTGTGTTGTCCATATTCGGTACATACAGCCAGTGAATGGCTAAACGCCCCTCTTCACTTAGCGTGGATTTGCCATCGCGATTTTTCCCACCCAACAAATGGGGGTGTGCACGCACTATCCCAATATTCCATTTAGAAAGCTCATCTGATGCCCACACGAGTAGGCAAAGTTTTCCATGTGCTTCCGGCGGAATCATCCACCCACCAAGCTTTTGAGAGTATTTGCAGTCGACCTCAAACCCAGCTATCTCGTAGTCAAGCTCGACCCCATCTGCAAAATTGAACGCCCTATGCAGGCTAATTTCGACAAGCGTACCGCAATGTGTTTTCTCTGTCTTATGGAGTTGGTCCCACCGGTATCGTCCAGTTCGCTGCCCATCGTACAGTTGGTCAATCGTTGCTCTCAAAACTGCACCAATCCGCTCGCCGTTGGGGTCAAGTCGGAGGATTTCGTCGCAAATGGACTTGAGCCCGGAGTCAGGGGTCGGGGTGGTAGCCATTATTGATTCTCCAAATGCCTGACCAGAGAGTAAGACGGTCAGCGCATTATTGCCTGGCGCTGTGCAAATTCCTCAGGTGATAGCGATAGAACATGAAGGCTAAACGAGCAGAACTCGCCTTCGTCCTTCGAGACAACTGGCGAAGGCGAATTTTTACCCGAAGAGCCCTTGTACTGTGTAAAATACCAGTGGTACATAGGCGCTTCATCAGTAAATCCAACCCGGATGTATGCGGCAAGCGTTCAGTCCGAGCCCTTGAAACAACTAAGATACGAATTACATGAACTCAATCGAAATTTGTGCAGGTGGTGGTGGTCAAGCTTTAGGCCTTGAACAGGCAGGCTTTGGCCACATTGATCTTGTTGAATTTGAAGCGCAGGCTTGCGCCACACTTAGGCTGAACCGTCCAGATTGGCGTGTGATTGAGGGGGACGTCCGCAAATACAGCGCCACTCATTTGAAGGGGATCGAACTGATTGCCGGTGGCGTCCCATGCCCTCCCTTCTCACATGCAGGCAAACAACTTGGAGCGGATGATGAACGAGACATGTTTCCTGAAGCACTCAGACTAGTAGAAGAGTCAAATCCTGCGGCTGTGATGTTGGAAAACGTGAGGGGTCTGCTTGATCCGAGATTTGAAGACTACAGAAATAGTGTGCTGGCTGTCTTGACTAAGTTGGGCTACCAAGCGGAATGGAGGCTACTGCAAGCCAGTGATTTTGGTGTACCGCAACTTCGCCCTAGATCAATTTTGGTTGGCCTAAAGCGTGACATTGCCCATCATTTCAGCTGGCCTCTAGCCGGACTTGTAAAGACTCCATTGGTGGGAGATGTCCTTTTTGACATGATGGCTGCGAACGGTTGGAAACATGCAAAGAATTGGCGAGCTAAAGCCCAAGCCATCGCTCCGACACTTGTTGGTGGGTCGAAAAAACACGGTGGCCCAGATCTTGGCCCCACTCGCGCGCGGAAAGCATGGGAGGCGCTTAGTGTCGATGGAAGAGGTGTAGCAGATGCCCCACCCTTAAAGGACTTTGAAGGAATGCCGAGACTGACTGTCGATATGGCGGCAAAGATCCAAGGGTTCCCGGATAGCTGGAAAATTTATGGGAGAAAGACAGCCGCTTATCGGCAAGTTGGCAATGCGTTTCCTCCACCTGTAGCAAAGGCAGTTGGTGAAAGAATCAGAGCGGCTATTAATGCTGCTGCTGCAAAGAAAGTTAGTAAAAAAACCAGGGTGGTGGCTGCGGAGATAGTTTGATGAAATTGGCTCAAACCCAAGGAAAGCATTTTGCAATTGGCGAACTAAAAACACAAATCCTATTGTTATGAAATGAGGCGGTAGCGCCGTTTTTTGAGGTTTGACTAGATTGAGAGTTGGCTAAGGCTGCTTTACACCGAACTGCCAAGCTTTTCCATCCTACTGAGTGCATATAGGAACTGCTTGGTGTCCAAGAAATAGTTCGGGAATGCCCGTCGAAGAGCCTCCACCGAACTGGTGGCGCCTAGAACCGTTTGCATGTCAGGGTGCTCAGATGCCCTTAGCTCGGCCTCAGCGTATGCTGCATTCGCCTCGCTCAGGCGCTTCTTGCCAAACGAAAGAACTGTGACAGTTCACTCAGTGGCGTCCAGAACGATAAGGTGATAGTTTCCGCTGGCTTTGCTTGAGGAAATTGCGTTAGCCGCGACTGCGAATGCGTTCAGCTGTAAGCGATCCGTTAACCCCGCCCTTCCCCTGAGCGCCTGATCGCAGTACACCTACTGCTTTCCAAAGGAGAGCGTGATGGGTGAGAAAGAATCGAAGTGGCTGGAGCACTTGAAGGCGGCTGAAAGCTCGGGCCTCAAACTTAGCGCG
>CAXNEG010000123.1:0-5197 GCA_964201305.1 Polaromonas sp. | reverse complement strand
AAGTACATGACCTTCACCACCCGCAGGTAATAAAAAGCGCCGATCAGCGAGGCCAGCACGGCAAACACGGACAGCAACAAGTAGCCGGTCAGGCCGGGCGCCAACAAAGATTGCAGCACCGCCAGCTTGGCGTAAAAACCCACCAGCGGAGGCACGCCGGCCAGCGAGAACATGGCCAGGGCCATGACACCGGCAAACAGCGGGCTGCGCTGGTTCAGGCCCGACAAGTCAGTGATTTCTTCAGCCTCATGGCCCTGACGCGCCAGGAGCAAGATGATGCCGAAAGCCGCCAGCGTGGTCAGCACATAAGTGATGACATAAAACATGGCCGCGCCATAAGCAGAGGTGGTATTGATATGGTGCCCGCCGGCCACCCCGGCCAGCATGGCCAGCAGGAAAAAACCCATTTGCGCGATGGTTGAAAACGCCAGCATGCGCTTGAGGTTGGTCTGGGCGATGGCGGCCAGATTGCCCACCAGCAGCGAGCCCACAGCCAGCACCATCAGCATCTGCTGCCAGTCGATCGCCAGCGGCAGCATGCCCTGTACCAGCAGGCGCATGCAGATGGCAAAGGCTGCCAGTTGCGGAGCCGCACCGATCAGCAGGGTCACGGCGGTGGGTGCGCCCTGGTAGACGTCGGGCAGCCACATGTGAAAAGGGACAGCACCTAACTTGAAGGCCAGACCGGCAACGATGAAGACCAGGCCGAAGACCAGCACCTGGTGCTTGACCTGCCGGCTGGCTATGGCCTGGAAGACTTCGTTGACATTGAGCGAGCCGGTGGCGCCGTAGATCATGGACAGGCCGTAGAGCAAAAAGCCTGAAGCCAGTGCGCCCAGCACAAAGTACTTCATGGCCGCCTCGGTGGCCGTTGCGTTGTCGCGGCGCAAAGCCACCAGCGCGTAGCTCGACAGCGTCATGAGCTCGAGACCCATGTAGATGACCAGAAAGTTGTACCCGGAGATCATCACAAAAATACCGAGCAGCGAGAACAGGCTCAGGGTGAAGAACTCACCGCCGCGCAGCATGTCGCGGTCGGCCGCGTAGGGTCGGCCGTATACCAGGGTGATCATCAGGGCAAGGCTGGCAAAGCACTTGAGCCAATTACCCATGGGGTCGCTCACAACCATCTTGCCAAAACCGTAGACCGTGGCGCCCTGGCTGGCGTAAACACCTTCGAGCACCGCCACCACGGCCAGTGTGAGCAGCGTCAGCGCATAGGTGGTGCTACGCAGCGGCGTCTTCACGCCCAGGTCCACCATCGCAATCACGCAAGCCATGACCAGCAGAATGATTTCGGGGTAAACGGTGATCCAGCTTAAAGAGTCAATCATCTGAATTCTTTTGAAATAAGGTTCGAGTGGGCGGCGCTTTTAGTTCAGCTTGGAAACGGCCACATGCTTGAGCAGGTCCAGCACCGAAGCGTCCATCACGTCAGTAAACGGTTTGGGGTACACACCCATGTAAAGCACAGCAGCAGCCAGCAGGGTCAGCATGAGGAATTCGCGGGCATTGATGTCACTCAAGCCCTTGACATCATCGTTGGCGACCGGGCCCAGGTAAACGCGCTTGAACATCCACAGGGTGTAGGCCGCGCCGAAGATCAGTGCGGTGGCCGCGGCCAGACCGATCCAGAAATTGAACTGCACGCCACCCAGAATCACCATCCACTCGCCGACGAAACCGGCAGTGCCCGGCAAGCCGCAATTGGCCATGGCAAAGAACAAGGCAAAAGCAGCGAACTTGGGCATGGTGTTGATCACGCCGCCGTAGCTGGCGATCTCACGTGAATGCACGCGGTCATACAGCACGCCGATGCACAAGAACATGGCCGCCGACACAAAGCCGTGCGCAATCATCTGCACCACGCCCCCGGCTACGCCCAGCGGGTTGAAGATGAAAAAGCCCAGGGTGACAAAACCCATGTGCGCCACCGATGAATAAGCCACCAGCTTTTTCATGTCCTGCTGCACCATGGCCACCAGGCCGACGTAGATGACGGCAGTCAGCGACAGCGCGATCATCAGCCAGGCCCATTCGTGGGCGGCGTCCGGCGTGATCGGCAACGAAAAGCGTAAAAAACCGTAGGCACCGAGCTTGAGCATGATGGCGGCCAGCACAGCCGAGCCGCCAGTGGGCGCTTCAACGTGCACATCAGGCAGCCAGGTGTGGACCGGCCACATGGGCACCTTCACGGCAAAGGCGGCAAAAAACGCGAAGAACAGCAGCGTCTGCACGGGGCTGCTGAGCGGCAGCTTGTGCCAGGTGGCCAGGTCAAAACTGCCGCCCGACTTGACGTACAAGAAAACCAGCGCCAACAGCATCAGCAAGGAGCCGAGCAAGGTGTAGAGAAAAAACTTGAAGGCCGCGTAAATCTTGTTGGGGCCGCCCCAGATGCCGATGATGAGGTACATCGGGATCAAGGTAGCCTCGAAGAAGACAAAGAACAGCAAGCCGTCGAGCGCTGCAAACACGCCGATCATGAGCCCGCTCAAAATCATGAAAGCACCCATGTACTGGTTGACACGGCGCGTGATGGATTCCCAGCTGGCAATCACCACGATGATGTTGATAAAAGCTGTCAGCAACACAAACCACAGCGAGATGCCGTCCAGCCCGAGGTGGTAGTTGACATTGAAACGTGCAATCCAGGGCGCGTTCTCCACAAACTGCATGGCCGAGGTGCCGAGCTCAAAGCGTGTGTACAGCGGCAAGGTCACGAGGAAACTCACGACTGCACCGATCAGCGCCAGCCAGCGCACGGCGCGGGCCTGCTCGTCACGACCCAGCGCCAGCAGCACGACTCCGAAAAAGATAGGCGTCCAGATCGCCAGGCTCAACAAACTCATTTCTTGTTCTTCCTTCTGGTTTGTTATTTATTGAGCCAGACGAAATACGTCATGAGCACAAAGATGCCAAGGATCATGCCGAAAGCGTAGTGGTAGATGAAGCCCGACTGCAGGCGACGAACTAGGCCGGAGAACCAGCCGACCAGTTTCCAGGAACCGTTGACCAGCGTGCCGTCGATAAGCGCCTGATCGCCGCCCTTCCACAGGCCCATGCCGAGCGCGCGCGCACCACGGGCCAGCACGTTTTCATTGAACCAGTCGAGGTAGTACTTGTTTTCGAGCAAGGTGTAGACCGGCATGGCCATGCGCTTAATGGCCGCAGGCAGGGCCGGATTGACCATGTACATGTAATAGGCCAGCAGCACACCAGACAGCGCCAGCCAGAACGGCGCGGTGCTCAGACCGTGGAGCGCCATTTGCGCCGGGCCGTGAAACAGCTTGGCGAGTTCCGCCATCGCCGGGTGTTTGGCCAGGTTGACGTGAATCGCGTCTTTGAAAAAGTCGCCGACCAGCATAGGCTCGATGGTCAGGAAACCGATGACCACCGAAGGAATGGCCAGCAGCACCAGCGGCACCGTCACCACCCAGGGCGACTCATGCGGCTTGTGGGCGGCTTCGTGATGACTGTCATGCGCGGCGTCATGGTGGCCGTGGTGCGCGTCCGGGTTCTGGTCGTAACGCTCTTTGCCGTGGAACACCAGAAAGTACATGCGGAAAGAATAAAACGCCGTCACAAACACACCGGCGAGCACAGCGAAGTACGCAAAGCCGGCACCTGGCAGGTTGCTGAAGTGAACCGCTTCGATGATGCTGTCTTTAGAGTAAAAACCGGCGAACAGCGGCGTGCCGATCAAGGCCAACGAACCGATCAGCGAAGTGATCCAGGTGATCGGCATGTACTTGCGCACGCCGCCCATCCAGCGGATGTCCTGATTGTGGTGCATGCCCATAATGACCGAGCCCGCACCGAGGAACAGCAGCGCTTTGAAGAAAGCGTGCGTCATGAGGTGGAACACCGCCACCGAGTAAGCCGAAGCGCCCAAGGCCACAGTCATGTAGCCCAACTGCGAGAGCGTGGAGTAAGCCACCACACGCTTGATGTCGTTCTGGATGATGCCCAGAAAGCCCATGAACAGCGCCGTGATGGCGCCGATCACCATGATGAAGCTCAGGGCCGTGTCGCTCAACTCGAAGATAGGCGACATGCGCGCGACCATGAAGATGCCGGCGGTGACCATGGTGGCCGCGTGAATCAGCGCCGAGATCGGGGTCGGGCCTTCCATCGAATCAGGCAGCCAGACGTGCAGCGGGAACTGCGCCGACTTGCCCATGGCGCCAATAAAGAGGCAAATGCTGATGACCGTCACCAGCATCCAGCTGGTGCCGGGCAGGGTCAGCGCAGCGAGCGCGTCGGTCTTGGCAAAAGCCTCGGTGTAGTTGAGCGTACCGGCATAGGCAGCAATCAAACCGATACCGAGGATGAAGCCGAAGTCACCGACACGGTTGACTAAAAAGGCCTTCATGTTGGCAAAGATGGCGGTGGGCTTGTTGAACCAGAAACCGATCAAGAGGTAGGACACCAGGCCCACGGCTTCCCAGCCGAAGAACAGCTGCAGCATGTTGTTGCTCATGACCAGCATCAACATGGAGAAAGTGAACAAGGAAATATAGGCAAAAAACCGGTTGTAGCCCTCGTCCTCTTTCATGTAACCGATGGTGTAGATGTGCACCATCAGCGAGACGAAGGTGACCACGCACATCATCATGGCAGTCAAGCCGTCAACCAGAAAGCCAACTTCCATCTTCAGGCCACCCACCACCATCCAGGTGTAGAGCGTCTCGTTGAAACGCGCACCGTCCAGGGCCACGCTCTTGAGCGTCATGGCCGAGATGATGAAAGCGACCAGCACGCCTAAAATAGTCAGCGTGTGGCTCAGGCGACGGCCGATCCAGTTGCCGCCCAGGGAGGTGCCCAGAATGCCGGCCAGCAAGGAACCGACCAGCGGCGCCATGGGCACGGCCAGCAAGGTGGATGCGTTGAGGGTTTGACTCATCTTGTGTTCTTATTTCTACTCAGAAAATCAGTGTGTTCAGGCCCGGACTCAGCCCTTGAGCGTGTTGAGTTCGTCCACATTGATGCTGGACTTGTTACGGAACAGCAGCACCAAAATAGCCAAACCGATCGCCGACTCGGCAGCTGCGACCGTCAGGATGAAGAAAACAAACACCTGCCCGGCCATGTCGTTCAGGTAGTAGGAAAAAGCCACGAAATTCATGTTGACGGCCAGCAGCATCAGCTCAATGGCCATCAGCAGCACGATCAGGTTTTTTCGGTTGAGAAAAATGCC
>CAXNEG010000122.1:0-5242 GCA_964201305.1 Polaromonas sp. | reverse complement strand
CCCTATGGGCATGCCACGCACCCGCAGTGGCCCATGGCCGCCGCACTGGTGCTGGCGCAACTGCGCGCACAGATGGCGCTGCCCGGCTATGCCAGCACGCCAACCCTGGCCTTGTTGTATGTCACCGACCACTTTGCCGCGCAAGCCCAAGACATTCTGGACCACCTGAGCGCCGAGCTTCCCGAGGTGACCGACTGGAGCGGCACGGTGGGCGTGGGCATCGCCGCCAACAATGTGGAGTACTTTGACGAACCGGCGATGGCCGTCATGCTGTGCCAGATGCCCGCTGCGCAGTACCGCGTTTTTTCCGGGGTCTCGCCATTGCCGCCCGCCAGCCGCTTCAATGCGCACACGGCGCTGGTGCATGCAGACGCCGGCACGCCCGATGTGGCGGAACTCATTGAAGAAATGGCCGCCCGCACCGACAGCGGCTACGTGTTTGGTGGCTTGGCCTCCAGCCGCTCGATGGCGCTGCAGTTTTCGCTCAGCGGCCACGGCAATCTCAAGGGTCAGGGGGCCGCCAGCGGAGTTTTCAGCGGTGGGCTGAGCGGCGTGGCCTTTGCCCGGGCCACCTTAGACGGCCCTTTGGGCGAAGGCTCCGGCAGCCTGGGCTTGATGTCGCGCGTCACCCAGGGTTGTCAGCCGGTCTCGGGCAATTACCGCATCACGGCGTGTGAAAACAATGTCGTCACCGAGCTCGACGGCAAGCCGGCGCTGGAGGTGATGCTGGGTGATTTGGACATTTCGCTGGACAACCCGAAAGAAGCCATCGACAAGGTGAGGCGCACCCTGGTGGGCCTCAGTGCGGAGGCGCACAGTCTGGCCGATGGCGCGGTGCACCGTGCCGGCCAGTTCGGCGCGGACGTGGTGGTGCGCCACCTGATCGGGCTGGACCCGTCGCGCAAGGGCATTGCCATTGCCGATGTGCCTGAAGTCGGCATGACGCTGGCTTTTTGTGAGCAGCATGCGGCTGCAGCGCGCGCTGACCTGGTGCGCATCTGCGCTGAAATCCGGGAAGAACTCGAGCCGCAGGAAGTCGGCGCAGAGCTGGCCCGGGCACTCGGTGCCGGCCAGGCTGAGAGCGCAGCGCAAGCAGCGCGCGGTATTGCGGGCGCGGTCTACGTCAGTTGCACCGGCCGCGGCGGCCCCCACTTTGGCGGGCCCAGCGCAGAGCTGCAAATCATCCGGCGCGCGCTGGGCGACGTGCCCCTGGTCGGTTTTTTTGCCGGCGGTGAAATTGCCCGCAATCATTTGTATGGCTACACCGGCGTGCTGACTGTTTTTACCGCCAGCATCTGACAGGCCCCGCGTGAAGCACCTGCAGCCTTCAGTAACAGTGCCCAGCCATCAGTGGGCTTTGCTGGGCCAGCGGCGCTTTGCCCCCTTTTTCTGGACGCTTTTTTCCGGCGCGGCCAACGACAACTTGTTCAAGTTCGCCTTCACCGTGATGCTGACTTACCAGCTCAGCGTGAGCTGGTTGCCGCCTGCGATGGCGGGCCTGGCAATCGGCGCGCTGTTTATCTTGCCCTTTGTGCTGTTTTCAGCCACCAGCGGCCAGCTCAGCGACAAGTACGACAAGGCCCGCATGATGCGCCGGGTTAAAAGCCTGGAAGTGCTCATCATGCTGCTGGCCACTGCCGGCCTCTTGGCCAGTGGCCAATGGCTGGACTGGCAAGTGCCGCTGCTGCTGGCCTGCACATTTTTGATGGGCTTGCACTCAACGCTGTTCGGCCCGGTCAAGTTTGCTTACCTGCCGCAAGTACTGCGCGATTCTGAGTTGATAGGTGGCAACGGCATGGTCGAGATGGGCACTTTCGTGGCCATCTTGCTGGGCAATGTGGCCGGCGGTTTGTTGGTGGCTTGGCCTGGGGACGGGCCGGCTTATGTGGCCGCCGCCTGTCTGGCCCTGGCGCTGGCAGGTCGGCTGGCGGCGCAGTTCATTCCAGAAGCGCCGGCCAACGACCCGGCCCTCACCATCAACTGGAACCCTTTGAGCGAAACCTGGCGCAATTTGCGGCATGCCAAGGCTGACCCGAAGGTGTTCCTGGCCTTGATCGGGATCAGCTGGATGTGGTTTTTCGGGGCGGTGTTTTTAAGCCAGTTCCCCGGCTTTGCCAAAGAGATATTGCATGGCAATGCCCAGGTGGCTTCGCTCTTGCTGGTGATTTTTTCTGTGGGTATCGCCATCGGCTCGCTGCTGTGCGACGTGCTTGGCCGAAGACAGGTCGAGCTCGGCTTGGTGCCCCTGGGCGCCATGGGCATGACGCTGTTCACGGTGGATCTGTATTTCGCCTCGCGCGGTTTGCCGCCGGCCGGGCTGATGGACGCCGCCGCATTTTTGCAGCAGGCAGCACACTGGCGCGTGATGGCCGACCTGGGGCTGCTCAGCCTGTCGGCTGGTCTTTACAGCGTGCCCCTGTACGCGCTGATCCAATTGCGCACTCCGCCATCGCACCGCGCCCGCATCATTGCGGCCAACAACATTCTCAACGCGCTGTTCATGATCGCCAGCGCGCTGCTTGCCGGCGTCTTGCTGACATTGGGGCTGGACATGGCGCAGGTGTTCTTGTGCGTGGGTCTTGGCAACGCGCTGGTGACGCTGTACGTGTTTATCCAGGAGCCCGACTATGGCAAGCGCATGAAGATCCTGCTGTTGCGCTGGACAGTAAGGTCTTAATATAGAGAGGTGCCGCCCAGTCTTGGCGCGCCCCTAAAGTGGTGAAATGAACGAGACATTACATTCGGTAACAAAGCGGGATGCTGCTCTGGCCAAGCGCATCACCGAAGCTGCCTGCAGCGGTCCGGCTGTTAACCTTGCCGGTATCTGACGTCGCCCCGGCTTCAATAACTTTCACACAACCGACCCAGCTCTTAGGAAAAACCATGAAAATTCTCATGCTTCACGGTATCAACCACAACATGTTCGGCAAGCGCGACCCGGCGCACTACGGCACCATCACGCTCGACGAAATCAATGCCTCGCTGGTCAGCCTGGGCAAAGAGCTGGGCACCACCATTGAAGCCTTTCAGACCAACAGCGAAGGCGCCATGTGCGAGCGCATTCACAAGGGCTATACCGATGGCGTGGACGCGGTGCTGATCAATGCCGGCGCCTGGACGCATTACAGCTACGGCATTCGCGATGCGCTGGCGATCCTGACCTGCCCTGTCGTTGAGCTGCACATGTCCAACATTCACGCCCGCGAAGCCTTTCGCCACGTGTCAGTGTTTGCCGAAATCGTCAAGGGTCAGATCTGCGGCTTCGGCGTGGACAGCTACCTGCTGGCCCTGCGTGCCGCGGTGTCGGCCGCCAAATCCGCCAAGTAAATCGTTGTCACCTTGATCGCTTTTTCACGCGCACCGAAATGACGGCTTTTTTAACCGCAGCCCACCGAGCTAACTTGCCTGCAATCCCTCTGAACGGCCAATGACACGCCTGAGTCGTGATCAACAAGGCATCTTGCTGGTGATCTTGGCCATGGCCTGCTTTACCGGCGTCGATGGCATGGTCAAGTACCTGGGCGCTTTGGTACCTTTGGTTGTGGTCATGTGGTTTCGCTACATGTTTCAGATGACCATCACCGGTGCGGTGTTGTTGCCGCGGCGCGGTCGTGCCTTATTTAACACCCGCCACCCCTGGCTGCAAGTCTTGCGCGGCGTGTCGCTGGTCGTGTCAACCTCCTTGGCATTTTTGAGTCTGCGCTACATGCCGGTGGCCGAGTTCACCGCCATCCTGACGCTCACGCCCATGGTCATCACGCTGGTGTCGGTTCGGGCTATGGGCGAGCGGGTGTCCTGGTTGCGCTGGTGCCTGTTGGCTGGCGGCCTGGTCGGTGCGCTGATGGTGATACAGCCGGACAAACACGACTTTCAGTGGGTGATGTTGCTGCCGCTGGCGCTGGTGCTGGTGAGCACAGGTTTCCAGTTGCTCACCAGTTACCTGATGCGCCACGATGACCCCGGCACCACGCATTTTTTAACCGGTGCAGTGGCTACTCTGCTGGCCAGCATCGCCCTGCCTTTTTTCTGGGAAACGCCAGTGGGCGCCAGTTTGTGGGTGATGGTCTGTCTGCTGGGCGTGGTGAGCACGTTGGGGCATTACCTCATGATCCTGGCCTACAGCCTGGCCAGTCCGTCCACGCTCACGCCCTACTTGTACTTTCAGATCGCATTTGCCACGCTGGCCGGTTGGCTGGTGTTTTCGCAAGTGCCCGACAGGTGGTCCTTGCTGGGGATTGCCATGATTGCCGTCTGCGGCGTGGCCAGCAGCTGGCTGGCCGGGCCCAAGCCCACCGGGCCTGTCGAGAACGAGCCGGCTCTTTAGCTTGGCCTGTTTAAGCTCAGCTTTAAGGCTGGAGTCTCGCAAAAATCAGATTCATTGCAAGTAAAAATGTCCATAATCGGCCATGGACAAACTCAAGCAGCTCGAATCTTTTGTGTCTGTGGCCACCCGCGGCAGTCTGACGGCGGCAGCCAATGCGGCCGGCGTGGCGCCCGCCATCATGGGCAGGCGCATTGACGCGCTGGAAGGTCGGCTCGGCGTCAAACTCTTGGTGCGCACCACGCGCCGCATCAGCTTGACGCACGAGGGCAGCGCCTTTCTGGAAGACTGCCAACGCCTGCTGGCCGACATGGCCAATGCGGAGGCCAGTGTCTCGGCCGGCGGTGTCAAAGCCAGTGGGCATTTGCGCATCACCGCGCCGGCCGGCTTCGGCCGTCGTCACGTCGCGCCCTTGATCACACGCTTTCGGGAGCAGCACGCAGACGTCACCCTGTCGCTGAACCTGAGCGACCGCGTCATCGATCTGGCCGGCGAGGGCTTTGATTGCGCGGTGCGCGTGGGCGACATGCCGGACTCATCGCTGGTGAGCGTCCGCCTGGCCGACAACCGCCGCTTGTGTGTGGCCACGCCGGCCTACCTGGCAAGCCATGGCACGCCGCTGCATCCCGGTGATCTGGCGCGCTTTGACTGCCTGACGCTGTCCAGCGATGCCTCGCAAACACGGGGCTGGGCTTTCAAAGACCCGGGCGGTAAGACCGAGGTGCAACACCTCAAAGCCGGCGGTCCGCTGGACTGCTCGGACGGGCAGGTCTTGCATGACTGGTGCCTGGCCGGCTACGGCATTGCCTGGCGCAGCACCTGGGAGGTTGAGGCCGAGATTGCCGCCGGGCGGCTGGTCGAGGTGCTTCAAGACTTTGCCGCACCGCCCAACGGCATTTATGCGGTGTTCCCGCAGCGCAA
>CAXNEG010000121.1:0-5340 GCA_964201305.1 Polaromonas sp. | reverse complement strand
CGAACTGGCCAAACTCTGAGCCCAAAATTTGGACCAAAGTCCTGAGACAATCAGGCCATGTTTGCACCTCTTCAAAACGACACCTTTTTGCGCGCCTGCTGGCGCCAAGCCACGCCCCACACCCCTGTCTGGCTGATGCGCCAGGCCGGGCGCTATTTGCCTGAGTACCGCGACACGCGGGCCAAGGCGGGCAGCTTCATGGGGCTGGCCACCAACACCGACTACGCCACCGAAGTAACGCTGCAACCGCTGGAGCGTTACCCGCTGGACGCGGCCATTTTGTTTTCTGACATCCTCACCGTGCCAGACGCCATGGGCCTGGGCCTGTCGTTTGCGCTGGGCGAGGGCCCGAAGTTTGCCACCGCCGTGCGCGACGAGGCGGCCGTGGCCAAACTCGAAGTGCCCGACATGGCCAAGCTGCGCTATGTGTTTGACGCGGTCACCTCGATTCGCAAGGCGCTCAATGGCAGGGTGCCGCTGATCGGTTTTTCGGGCAGCCCCTGGACGCTGGCTTGCTACATGGTTGAAGGCCAGGGCTCGGACGACTACCGCCTGGTCAAGACCATGCTGTACCAGCGCCCCGACCTGATGCACCGCATGCTGGCCGTCAACGCCGACGCGGTGGCCGCGTACCTGAACGCGCAGATTGAAGCCGGCGCGCAGGCGGTGATGATTTTTGACAGCTGGGGCGGCGTGCTGGCCGACGGCGCTTTTCAACAGTTCAGCCTGGCCTACACGGCACGCGTGCTGGCCCAGCTCAAGCGCGAACACGATGGTGTGAAGATTCCGCGCCTGGTCTTCACCAAGGGCGGAGGCTTGTGGCTTGATGACATGGCCGCCCTCGACTGCGAGGTGCTGGGCCTGGACTGGACCGTCAACCTGGCCAGGGCGCGCGCGCAGGTGGGCGGCCCAGTGGGCGGCCCGGGCAAGGCGCTGCAGGGCAATATAGACCCCAATGTGCTGTTTGCCCAGCCGGCGCAGATAGAAACTGAAGCGGCCAGGGTGCTGGACAGTTTTGGCCAGCCGCACACGGATGCAGCCACCACGGGCCCCACACACATCTTTAACCTGGGCCACGGCATCAGCCAGTTCACACCGCCCAAGCATGTGGCTGCGCTGGTGAACGCCGTGCACACACACTCGCGCCGGATGCGGCAAGGCGCATGAGGACGCCTACCAAGGTTTTAAAACGCCCAGCCTTTGCGTAAAGACTTGAATCACACTAAACATTTTTTATTGCTCAGCACAAAAAAACCACCTGTGCAAGTGACTTATGCACAAAAATAATGCTGCATTGCAGTGAAGAGGCACAAAAGCTCACAGCAACGCTACAAAAGGCATAGCGAACGTAAGTTGTTGATTTATAAGGATTCACATAGTCTGCTTTTTTTACGGGCATTCTGGGAAAGCCCTTGATTTCAAAGGGCTGGCGTCCCGTCAATGCGAACTATCAACAAAGTTATCCACAGAAACTCTGGAAAACTGAAAGTGATTTGTAAATCAAGCACTTAGAGACAGATGCGCAAGTGAAACCCGAGCAAATCACCACAATCATTCATTTTTGGCTGCGCATTGTGGTGGCTGCGCCGGCCCACAGTGGCATTGGCGGGCCTTTGACTTACCGAAGTGAGTTACCACTGGCGCCGGGCCAATTGGTTCGCGTGCCGCTGGGGCGGCGTGAGGTGCTGGGCGTGGTCTGGGAGACGCTGTCTGACAGCGGTGATCTGGCACCCGAACAAGCCCGTGAGGTGCTGGGCGCCCTCGAAGGACTGCCGCCGCTGAACGCCACTTGGCGCAGTCTGGTGGCGTTCACGGCGGGCTACTACCAGCGCTCTCTGGGCGAAGTCGCCCTGGCCGCGCTACCGCCCCAGCTGCGGGAGTTGACGGCGGTGCAGCTGGCGCGGCGGCTCAAGCGTCCGCAAGCCGACACCTCCAGCGCCGAAACGCCGCAAGAAGGCCTGACGCTCAGCCCTGAGCAAACAGCCGCGCTGCTGCAACTGCGCACAGATGCACGCCCGGCTCTGTTGTTTGGCAGCACCGGCAGCGGCAAGACCGAGGTCTACCTGCGCGCCGCCGCCCGCGTGCTGGCCGAAGACCCTGAGGCGCAAGTGCTGGTGATGGTGCCCGAGATCAACCTGACGCCGCAGCTGCAGGCGCGCTTTGAAGCGCGCTTTGCCCACCTGGGGCGCGAGCGCGTGGTGGCGCTGCACAGCGGCCTGACGCCGGCGCAGCGCCTGAAAAGCTGGCTGGCCGCGCACGCCGGTGTGGCCCGGCTGGTACTGGGCACGCGCATGGCGGTGCTGGCATCGATGCCGAACCTGCGGCTGATCGTGGTCGATGAAGAACACGACCCGAGCTACAAGCAGCAAGAAGGTGCACGCTACTCAGCGCGTGACCTGGCGGTGTACCGCGCCCGGCTGGAAGGCCAGCGCTTGGCGCCGGCCGAACAAAGCTGCAACATCATCCTCGGCTCTGCCACGCCTTCACTGGAAAGCTGGCAGGCCACGCTGGCCGGCCGCTACCAGCGCCTGAGCATGCACGAGCGCATAGGCGCGCAAAGTGAGGCGGGCAGCATCCAGGGCGAACTGCCCAAGGTGCGCCTGGTGGACATGAACCACCAGCCCAAACACTGCACGCTGGCGCCGCCGCTGCTGGCGGCGATTGCCCAGCGCATTGCGCGCGGCGAGCAGTCACTGATTTTTTTAAACCGGCGCGGCTACGCACCCGTGCTGGCCTGCCACGACTGCGGCTGGAAAAGCGAATGTCCGCATTGCAGCGCTTATCGGGTGTTTCACAAAATAGACCGCACGCTGCGTTGCCACCACTGCGGCTTCACCGAGCGCGTGCCTCGCGCCTGCCCGTCTTGTGGCAATGTGGACATCGCGCCGGTGGGCCGCGGCACCGAGCGGCTCGAAGAGCACCTGGCCGAATTGCTGAAGGGCATCGCCCGCCCGGACGGCAGCCCGCTGGTGATTGCGCGCATTGACGCTGACACCACGCGGCTCAAGGGCACGCTCGAGTCGCAATTGGCCAGTGTGCACGCCGGCGAGGTCGACGTGCTGGTGGGCACGCAAATGATTGCCAAGGGCCATGACTTCCGGCACATCACGCTGGTGGCCGCGGTCAACCCCGACGGCGCGCTGTTTTCCAGCGACTTCCGGGCGCCTGAGCGCCTGTTTAGTCTGTTGATGCAGGCCAGCGGGCGGGCCGGGCGCAATGCAGCGCAGGGCGCGCAAAGCGAAATGTGGGTGCAGAGCTTTCACCCGCAGCACCCGCTGTTTGATGCGCTCAAAAAACACGACTACCCGGCTTTTGCGGCGCAAGAACTGGCCGAGCGTGAAGCCGCCGGCATGTCGCCCTTCGGCTTTAGCGCGCTGGTGCGTGCTGAGGCGCGCAGCCAGGACATCGCGCAGGGTTTTTTGAATGCCGCCGCGGCGGCCGCACAGACGCAGGCGCTGCCGGGCCATGAGCAAGTCACGCCCTACCCCGCCGTGCCCATGACGATTCAGCGCGTGGCCAATATAGAGCGCGCACAAATGCTGGTGGAAAGCGCCTCACGCGTGGCGATGCAACGCTTTTTAGCGGCGTGGCAACCTGTGATGGATGCCACGCGCCAGCAGGCTGAGTTCAAGCCGCTGATTCGCTGGGCGATCGACGTCGACCCCCTGGCGATCTGAGCGGCCCGCCGTCTTAGGCTTTGACGGTTTCCAGCGCCGCGTTGAAGGTGGCGCTGGGGCGCATGACAGCCGTCACTTTGGCCACGTCAGGTTTGAAGTAACCACCGATGTCCGCCGGCTTGCCCTGAACCGCATTGAGCTCGTCGACAATTTTTGGCTCGTTATCGGTCAGCGTCTTGGCCAGTGGCGTAAACAGCGCTTGCAGTGCCTTGTCTTGCGACTGGGCAGCCAAGGCTTGGGCCCAGTAGAGGGTCAGGTAAAACTGACTGCCGCGGTTGTCGAGCTGGCCGGTTTTGGGTGAGGGGTTTTTGCTGTTGTCCAGCAATTTGCCGGTGGCAGCGTCCAGGGTCTTGGCCAGCACCTTGGCTTTGTCGTTGTCCGTTTTGATGCCCAGGTCTTCCAGGCTGGCGGCAATCGCCAAAAACTCACCCAGCGAGTCCCAGCGCAGGTGGTTTTCTTCGGTCAGTTGCTGCACGTGCTTGGGGGCAGAGCCGCCGGCGCCGGTTTCATACAAACCGCCACCGGCCATCAAAGGCACGACCGACAGCATTTTGGAGCTGGTGCCGAGTTCCATGATGGGGAACAGGTCGGTCAGGTAGTCACGCAAGATATTGCCGGTCACCGAGATAGTGTCCAGGCCGCGCACCACACGCTCCAGCGTGTAGCGCATGGCGCGCACCTGCGACATGATCTGGATGTCCAGCCCGCTGGTGTCGTGGTCTTTGAGGTAAAGCTCGACTTTTTTGATGATCTCGTTTTCGTGCGGGCGGTACGTGTCCAACCAGAAGACGGCGGGCATGCCGGAGTTGCGGGCGCGGGTGACCGCCAGTTTGACCCAGTCGCGGATCGGTGCGTCCTTGACCTGGCACATGCGCCAGATGTCACCTACTTCGATGTTTTGCGTCAGCAGCACCTGGCCGGAGGTGATGTCCACAATGCGCGCTTCGCCGGCCTCAGCCACTTCAAAAGTTTTGTCGTGCGAGCCGTACTCTTCAGCTTGCTGAGCCATCAGACCGACATTGGGCACGGTGCCCATGGTGACCGGGTCAAAGTTACCGTTGGTCTTGCAGAAGTTGATGACTTCCTGGTAAATGCGCGCAAAGGTACTCTCAGGATTGAGTGCCTTGGTGTCCTTGAGCTTGCCGTCGGCGCCCCACATCTTGCCGCCAAGGCGGATCATGGCGGCCATCGAGGCGTCCACAATCACGTCATTGGGTGCGTGCAGGTTGGAGATGCCCTTGGCCGAGTCGACCATGGCCAAATCGGGCCGGTGCTCTTGGCAGGCGTGCAGATCGCGAATGACTTCGTCGCGCTGTGCGGTGGGCAGGCTTTCAAGCTTTTCGTAGAGGTTGGACAGGCCGTTGTTGACGTTCACACCCAATTTTTCAAACAGCTTGCCGTGCTTGGCAAAAGCGTCCTTGTAGTAAACGCGAACTGCGTGACCGAACACGATGGGGTGCGAGATCTTCATCATGGTGGCCTTGACGTGCAAAGACAGCATGAGGCCGGTCTTGCGCGCGTCTTCCATCTGCTCTTCATAAAAATCGCACAGCGCTTTCTTGCTCATGAACATGCTGTCAATGATCTCACCGGCTTTGAGCGACACCTTGGGTTTGAGCACCGTGGTTTTGCCGGCCGCATTGACCAGCTCCATGCGAACATC
>CAXNEG010000120.1:0-5340 GCA_964201305.1 Polaromonas sp. | reverse complement strand
CTGTGGCTTTTCGCTATCGCAAGCGCAGCTCCGGGCACGGCAGTCTGGAGCCGGTCATGCATTTGGGCACTATGGGTCTGGACGACCTGAAAGAAATCGACGAACAAAAAGACAAGATCCGGCGCAACACCGAGCAGTTTGTCAGCGGCGTGCCCGCTAACAACGTCTTGCTGACCGGCTCGCGCGGCACTGGCAAGTCGTCGCTCATCAAGGCCTGCTTGAACGCGTATGCCGCGCGCGGCTTGCGGCTGATTGAAGTCGACAAAACCGACCTCACTGATTTACCCGATATTGTTGAGCTCGTTTTCGACCGGGCAGAAAAATTCATCATCTATTGCGATGACCTCAGCTTTGAAGAAGGTGAGTCGGGCTACAAGGCACTCAAGTCGATTCTGGATGGCTCGATTGCCGCGGCCACGCCCAATCTGCTGATCTACGCCACCAGCAACCGCCGTCATTTGCTGCCAGAGTACATGACCGAAAACCTCACTTACACGCACACCGACGATGGTGAAGTGCATCCCGGTGAAGTGGTCGAAGAAAAAATTTCCCTTTCTGAGCGCTTTGGTTTGTGGGTGAGTTTTTACCCTTTCAGTCAGGACGAGTACCTGAGTATCGTGGCGCAGTGGCTGTCTTCCTTTGGCGTCAGCCCGGCGGCCATCGAGGCAGCCAAGCCGGCGTCCTTGGTGTGGGCGCTGGAGCGCGGCTCGCGCAGCGGCCGCGTGGCCTTTCAGTTTGCCCGCGACTACGCCGGCCAGCACACCAAGGCATGAGCGTGCTGGTGGCCGACGCCGGCAGCCCGCGCGAGGGCGGCGCTGGACGTCAGGTGGTGGATGTTGCCGTCGGGGTTTTGTTACGCAGCAATGGTGAATTTTTGCTCACATCGCGTCCGCCCGGCAAGGTCTATGAGGGCTACTGGGAGTTTCCTGGCGGCAAACTCGAAGCTGGCGAGACTGTTGAGGCCGCCCTGCGCCGCGAACTGCAGGAAGAAATCGGTATCAACATCGGTGCTGTGCAAACCTGGCGGGTTGAACTGGTGGACTACCCGCACGCCCTGGTGCGTTTAAATTTTTGCAAAGTTTTTGAATGGACGGGCGAATTGACCATGCGCGAAGGTCAGGCCTTTGCATGGCAAACACTGCCTGTGAAGGTGCAACCGGTGTTGCCCGGCACCGTGCCTGTGCTGGCTTGGTTTGCCCTGGAGCGCGGCTTCCCTGGCGCTACGCACCATGCCGGACCCCAAGGCCAGGCGCAGCAGCCCAAGCCTTGAAGTCTGCTGCAAGGAATCTCAGCTCAATTTAGTTTTGAGAAAGTTGGCAATGTCTGCGGCCGGCACCTGGCTGGACGCGGCATCGCGCCGGTGCTGGTACTCCACATGGCCTTCTTTCAGACCGCGGTCGCCGATGGTGACGCGGTGCGGCACGCCGATCAGTTCCCAGTCCGCGAACATGACACCGGGTCGCTCGCCGCGGTCGTCCAGAATGACGTCCACGCCCTCAGCCATCAGAGCTTCATAGAGGGCCGTGGCGGCTGTTTGAACTTCGGGGAAACGGTCCGGGCTGATCGGGCAAATCACCACGGTGAAGGGCGCGATGGCGTCGGGCCAGATGATGCCGCGCTCGTCGTGATTTTGCTCGATGGCGGCGGCCGGCAAGCGCGTGATGCCGATGCCGTAGCAGCCCATCTCCATGAACTGCGGTTTGCCGTTTTCGTCCAGAAAAGTGGCATTCATGGCCTGGCTGTATTTGGTACCCAGGTAAAACACGTGACCGACTTCGATACCGCGCTCAATCGACAGCGGGCCCTGACCGTCGGGTGAGGGGTCACCCGCCATCACATTGCGCAGGTCGGCCACCCTGGTCGGCTCGGGCAGGTCGCGTCCCCAGTTGACGCCGGTGAGGTGAAAGTCAACTTCGTTGGCGCCACAGACCCAGTCGCTCATGACGGCGACTTCGCGATCTACAAGCAATTGCACAGGCTTGAGCAGATTGAGCGGGCCCAGGTAGCCCGGCTGGCAACCGAAGTGTGCCTCGATCTCGGGCAGCGTGGCGAACCTGAAACCGGCCAGGCCGGCGACCTTGCCGACCTTGACTTCGTTCATGTCGTGGTCGCCGCGCAGTAACAGCAACCAGACCTGGGTCTTGACGACTGCGCCCGCAGCGCCCAACTCGTCGGTGGCCAGCACCAGCGACTTGACCGTGCTGTGCAGCGGCAGGGCCAGCAGTTCGGCCACGTCGGCGCAGGTGCTCTTGCCGGGCGTGGCGGTTTTCGTCATGGCTTGTGCAGGGCTCCGGCGCGGGCCGACTGGTGCCAAGGCTTCGGCTTTTTCCATGTTGGCGGCGTAGTCGCTGCCGGGGCAATAGACAATGGCATCCTCCCCGGTGGCCGCGATCACCTGGAACTCTTCGCTCAGGTCGCCGCCGATCGCGCCGCTGTCGGCGGCCACAGCGCGGTAACGCAGGCCGAAGCGGTCAAAAATCTTGCGGTAAGCTGCCGCCATGACCTGGTAGCTGGCTTTGGCGGCGGTTTGGTCGCGGTCAAAGCTGTAGGCGTCCTTCATGATGAACTCGCGCCCGCGCATCAGGCCGAAGCGCGGGCGTCGCTCGTCGCGGAACTTGGTCTGGATCTGATAAAAATTCTTGGGTAATTGTTTGTAGCTGCGGATGTCCTGACGCACCACGTCGGTGATGACTTCTTCACTGGTGGGTTGCACCACGAAGTCGCGGCCATGGCGGTCTTGAATGCGCAGCAACTCGGGCCCCATTTTTTCGAAGCGACCGGTTTCCTGCCAGAGCTCGGCAGGCTGAATCACCGGCATGGTCATTTCAATGGCGCCTGCTCGGTTCATTTCCTCGCGCACGATGGCTTCGACCTTGCGGATCACGCGCAGGCCCATAGGCATGTAGTTGTAAATGCCTGCGCCCAGCTTTTTGATCATGCCGGCGCGCATCATGAGCTGGTGGCTGACGATTTCAGCGTCGGCGGGGGCTTCTTTGAGCGTGGAAATGAAGAACTGCGAGGCTTTCATGCGGGTATGTTTTCCAGGGGTGGGCGACTGCGGCCGGCAGCAGGCTTGGCGCTCGGGCTTGTGCTGTGCATAATGGACTCAGTTTAAAAAATTTGAGGTTTGATTATGCTCGACCGCGATGGCTTCAGGCCTAACGTCGGGATCATCTTGCTCAACCAGAAAAGTCAGGTGTTTTGGGGCAAGCGTATCCGCACCCACTCGTGGCAATTCCCGCAAGGCGGCATCGACCGGGGCGAAACCCCCGAGCAAGCCATGTTTCGAGAATTGCATGAAGAAGTGGGGCTGCATCCGCAGCATGTGCAGGTGCTTGCCCGGACCCGTGACTGGTTGCGCTACGAGGTGCCTGACCGGTTTATCCGCCGTGACGCGCGCGGACATTACAAGGGCCAGAAGCAAATCTGGTTTCTGCTGCAACTGGTCGGTCACGACTGGGACTTGAACCTGCGCGCCACCGACCATCCCGAGTTCGACGCCTGGCGCTGGAACGAGTACTGGGTGCCGCTCGATGTGGTGGTCGAGTTCAAGCGGGGTGTCTATGAAATGGCGCTGACAGAGCTCTCGCGCTTTGTACCCCGTCTGGATGCACGGGCCGACTTGCGCGTCGATCAACGCAGCCGCTATGCACGCAGCAGCCCCAGAGCGCGTGATGGCGGTGGTCAAAACACGGGCATTGAGGCGCCGCATCGCAGCCCTTTTACCGCCATAGAGTTGCCACCTGGCGCCAGTTTTGACCCCGATCCGCACACCAATTTTGAGCCGGCCAGCGATGACAAGCCCTGAGGCTCAGGCGCTAATTAGCGGCTGAGCACCAGGTTGGTCCGGTGGACCATTTCCGGCTCGCCCGTGTAGCCCAGCAGGCGCTCGAATTCTGCCGAAGACTTGCCGCAAATCAGTCTGGCTTCAGCGCTGGTGTAGTTGGCAAGGCCCCGGGCAACCTCAAGACCCGTATCGTCGCGCACAGCAATCACATCGCCGCGCGAAAACTCGCCTTGCACGGAGGTCATCCCAATGGGCAGCAGGCTTTTGCCTTCGTCGCGCACCTTGACCACAGCGCCGGCATCAACCATCACCGAGCCGCGCATCTGCAGATGATCGGCTATCCACTGCTTGCGCGCTTGATTTTTGGCTGTTTGTGCCACCAGCAGCGTTCCTATGGCTTCACCCCGCGACAGGCGCACCAGGACCTCGGGCTCGCGGCCCCAGGCAATGACGGTGGAGGCGCCCGAGCCGGCGGCCCGTTTGGCGGCCAGAATTTTGGTCAGCATGCCGCCCCTGCCGATGCTGGATCCTGCACCACCGGCCATGGCTTCAAGGGCAGGGTCGCCAGCTTTAGCCTCTTGCACCAGCGTGGCCAGGGAGTCCTTGCGCGGGTCGGCCGTGAACAAGCCCTTCTGGTCGGTCAGGATGATCAGCAGGTCGGCTTCCACCAGATTGGCGACCAAGGCGCCCAGTGTGTCGTTGTCGCCGAACTTGATCTCGTCGTTGACGACGGTGTCGTTTTCATTGATCACCGGCACCACCCCCAGCTGAATCAGCGTCAGCAGCGTGGAGCGGGCATTCAGGTAGCGTTCGCGATCTGCCAGGTCGGCGTGGGTTAGCAAGACTTGAGCGCTGCCGATGCCGCGCTCGCGCAGCTTACTTTCGTAGACTTGTACCAAGCCCATCTGGCCCACGGCTGCAGCGGCTTGGAGTTCATGAATGGCTTGGGGTCGCGATGACCAGCCCAGCCGTTTCATACCTTCGGCAATGGCGCCGCTGCTGACCATGATGACCTCACGGCCGTCTTGCACCAGTTGCGCCAGTTGGCTGCACCACAGGCCGATAGCCTCGGCATCCAGGCCGCGCCCCTCGTCCGTGACCAGACTGGACCCCACCTTGACGACGATGCGTCTGGCGTTGAGTAAAACGGGTGACAACGTGGTGGTGGGCATGGTCATGAGGATCTGAGCAGGTCAGTCGTCCAAGTCTACGACGGGCGCCGGCGCAAAGCGCGGGTCGATGTCTTCAGGGGCTTGTTCGCTTTTGTGCACCGATTTGACGTGCTGGTAAATGGCTTTGACGAGTTGCTCGCAGCCTTCGCGTGTGAGCGCAGAAATCTCAAACACCGGCCCTTTGAATTTGAAGCGCTTGACAAAATCCTTGACGAGCGCGGCCCGCTTATCGGGCTCGACCATGTCAAGTTTGTTCAAGACCAGCCAACGCGGCTTGTCAAACAGACCTTCGTCGTATTTCTTAAGTTCGCCCACGATGGCCTTGGCCTGCTTGACCGGATCAATGCTGTCGTCAAACGGCGCCATGTCCACAATGTGCAA
>CAXNEG010000119.1:0-5426 GCA_964201305.1 Polaromonas sp. | reverse complement strand
CTACCCCAACGCCGGCCTGCCCAACCCCATGAGCGAGACCGGCTTTGACGAAACCCCCGACGTCACCAGCCGCCTGCTGCGCGAGTTCGCCGCCGAGGGCCTGGTCAACATCGTCGGCGGCTGCTGCGGCACCACGCCCGAACACATAGACGCCATCCACCAGGCCGTTGCCCCGCTGGGCCCGCGGGGCTTGAGTGCCGGGGTGTTTTACAAAGAAGCGGCTTGATTCGCTGGCAGTCCGCCCTCTCGCTGGCCGCTCTGCAGGCCTTGTTGCTTGCGGTGCTGGCGCTCACCGGCTGCGGCCAGCAGCCCCCATCGTGGGACAGCCTGCTCTCCGGCAAGATCACCGGCCAGTACCCCGATTACCGCGTCAGCGTGACCGCTCCAGGCCAGCTGCGCGTGGAGCGGCCCGGTATGCCAGCGCAAACTGTGGCGGTGGAGCCCATCGCCCAACACTGCCTGCGCAGCCCCAGGGACTGCGGCTACGCGGTCGAGCAGATGTTGCTGGTGCTGCGCGACCCCTGAGCAGCTCCGGTTAAAATCCCCAACTTCCCAAGGAGCGTTGCAGCTTCGCCCGCGTGCGAAGTCAGGCTTGGGGCTCAATGCTTGCAACCACGCTCACCTTTGACCTAAGGTGAGTTCGTGTCTTCTTCTCTTATTCCTGCGGTTCCCCCAATGAAGCTGTCCGGCCTGGAGCCGGTCAGCATTGGTGCGGGTAATTTGTTCGTCAACATTGGCGAACGTACTAACGTCACCGGCTCCAAAGCGTTTGCGCGCATGATCCTGAACGGGGACTATGAGCAGGCGCTGGCCGTGGCCCGGCAGCAGGTGGAAAACGGCGCGCAGATCATCGACATCAACATGGACGAGGCCATGCTCGACAGCCAGGCCGCCATGGTCCGGTTTTTGAACTTGATTGCCAGTGAGCCCGACATTGCCCGCGTGCCCATCATGATTGACAGCTCCAAGTGGAGCGTCATCGAAGCCGGCCTGCGCTGCATCCAGGGCAAGGGCATCGTTAACTCGATCTCCATGAAAGAAGGGGTCGATGCTTTCAAGCAACAGGCCAAGCTGCTCAAGCGCTATGGCGCAGCGGCCGTGGTCATGGCTTTTGACGAAAAAGGCCAGGCCGACACCTACCAGCGCAAGGTCGAGATTTGCGAGCGCGCTTACCGCGTACTGGTGGATGAAGTGGGCTTTCCGCCGGAAGACATCATCTTTGACCCCAACATCTTTGCCATTGCCACGGGCATTGAAGAGCACAACAACTACGCGGTGGATTTCATCGAAGCCACGCGTTGGATCAAGGCCAACCTGCCGGGTGCCAAGGTCAGCGGCGGCGTGTCCAATGTGTCTTTCAGTTTTCGCGGCAACGACCCGGTGCGCGAAGCGATTCACACCGTGTTCCTGTACCACGCGATTCAGGCCGGCATGGACATGGGCATCGTCAATGCCGGCATGGTGGGCGTGTACGACGAACTGGAGCCGGTGCTGCGCGAGCGCGTCGAGGATGTGGTGCTGAATCGGACGCCCGTCTATGCGCCGGGCGAGCCGCCGCTGTCCGCCGGCGAGCGCCTGGTCGATGTGGCCGAAACCGCCAAGAGCGGCGCGCGCGACGACAGCTTGAAAAACGAATGGCGTGCGCTGCCGGTGCGCGAGCGCCTGTCCCACGCGCTGGTGCGCGGCATGAACGAGTTCATCACCGAAGACACCGAAGAAATGTGGCGCGCCATCGAGGCCGACGGCGGCCGGCCGCTGCACGTGATCGAAGGCCCGTTGATGGACGGCATGAACGTGGTGGGCGACTTGTTTGGTCAGGGCAAGATGTTCTTGCCGCAGGTGGTCAAAAGCGCGCGCGTCATGAAGCAGGCGGTGGCGCATTTGCTCCCTTACATCGAGGCTGAAAAGCTGCTGCTCGAAGCCGCTGGCGGCGATGTCAAAACCAAGGGCAAGATCATCATCGCCACGGTCAAGGGCGATGTGCATGACATCGGTAAGAACATCGTCACCGTGGTCTTGCAGTGCAACAACTTTGAAGTGGTCAACATGGGCGTGATGGTGCCCTGCCATGAGATTCTGGCGCGCGCCAAGGTCGAGGGCGCTGACATCGTCGGCCTGTCGGGGCTGATCACGCCCAGTCTGGAAGAGATGCAGTACGTGGCCGCTGAGATGCAAAAGGACGACCACTTCCGCATCAAGAAAATCCCTTTGATGATTGGCGGCGCCACCACCAGCCGCGTGCACACGGCGGTGAAAATCTCGCCGCACTACGAAGGCCCGGTGGTGTATGTGCCCGACGCTTCACGCAGTGTCAGTGTGGCGCAAAGCCTGCTTTCAGACCAGGCGTCCAAATACATTGACGAGCTCAACGCCGACTACGTGAAAGTGCGCGAGCAGCACGCCAACAAAAAGCAAACGCCCATGTGGCCGATTGCTAAGGCCCGCGCCAACGCCACGCCACTCGACTGGACGCACTACACGCCGCCGGTACCCAAGTTCATTGGCCGGCGCGTGTTTAAAAACTTTGACCTGGCCGAGCTGGCGCAGCACATTGACTGGGCGCCCTTCTTTCAGACCTGGGACCTGGCCGGGCCTTTCCCGGCGATTTTGAAAGACGAGGTGGTGGGTACTGAGGCCGTGCGCGTGTATGCCGACGCACAGCGCATGCTCAAGCGCCTGATTGAAGGTCGCTGGCTGACCGCCAACGGCGTGATGGCCTTGTACCCCGCCAACAGCGTGGGCGACGACATCGAGATTTACACCGACGAAAGCCGCCGTGAGGTGGCCATGGTCTGGCACGGCTTGCGCCAGCAGACCGAAAAAACCGCCGTTGCCGGCGCTGACGGCAAGCTGCACATGCGCCCCAGCCGCTGCCTGGCCGACTTCATCGCGCCCAAGGTGCTGGACGCTGAAACCAAGGCCGTGCGCGCCGGCCATGCCGGTGCCGAGGGCCACAACAGCTTCATGCTGCCCGACTACATCGGACTCTTTGCGGTGACGGCCGGCATCGGCGCCGAGAAAAAAGAAAAGTACTTTCAGGACGACCACGACGACTACTCGTCCATCATGCTCAAGGCCCTGGCCGACCGCCTGGCCGAAGCCTTTGCCGAGGCCCTGCACAAGCGCGTGCGTCAAGACCTGTGGGGCTATGCGCCTGATGAATCGCTCACACCCGAAGAACTCATCGCCGAAAAATACCGCGGTATCCGCCCGGCCCCCGGCTACCCGGCCTGCCCGGACCACAGCGTCAAGCAAGCCATGTTCGATTTGCTCAAGGCCGGCGAGATCGGCATGGCCCTGACCGAGAGCCTGGCCATGACGCCGGCGGCCAGCGTCAGCGGCTTTTACCTGAGCCACCCCGACAGCGCCTACTTCAACGTCGGCAAGATCGGCGACGACCAGGTGCACGAGCTGGCCAAGCGGCGCGGCGTCAAAGTGCAAGCGCTCGAGCGCTTGCTGGCGCCCAACCTTTAAAACGCGAGCGCATGAGCCGTCTGGCCCTGACCCGCGACAAGATTTACAAAACCGTCGCCCGCCAGCTGCACGGCGTGGTGCCGTGCTGGGTCTGCGGCCAGCACGTGCTGCCCGCCGCCGCCACGCTGGAGCACATCGTGCCCCTGAGCGAAGGCGGCAACTCGCACCAGGCCAACCTGGCCATCAGCCACGAAGTGTGTAACGGGCAGCGCCATGCCACAGGCGCGGTGCCTGTGGCTGACTATGCGCCCGGCCAAGTGGCACGCCGCGTGCGGCATTGAGGCCGCTCAACCGGTGTGTCATCGGCTGATTCATCGGTGTAAGCTTGTCAGCAAGTCTTTTTTGTGTCCCACGGCCTTTTTTGAATTCCATCGCCATGAAAATATCTATCGGCCAGGGTGCGGCCAGGGCCCGTAGCGCCGGTCTACTCTTACTGGCGCTTTCGCTGTCATTTGGCGCAACGGCTCGCGAAATGCCTTACGGATCGACTGTGACCAATGGCTTTCGAAGTCTGGCGCGCGTTGCCTACGTGAGTCCGCCGCCAGACAGCAAGCAGATCACTTTGAAGTCAGTGGCTGCTGCGGCTGAGTCGAAGCTCTTGCTGGATGATTTATTCAAGCAAAACAACACCAAAGCCCTGATCGTGGCCCGGGGCTCAGAAATTCTTTATGAGCGTTTTGCCAGTGGCGTCAGTTCGCGCAGTACGCCCTTGGGATATTCGATGTCCAAGAGTCTTGCTGCGCTTGCTGTTGGCCGGGCACTGTGTGACGGGTATATCAAATCGATGGAAGACCCCCTGAAAGCCTATGTGCCTGCACTTTCAGGAACCTCTTGGGGAGACGCCAGTGTGCGCAATGTGCTGCGAATGTCCAGTGGCGCCTACAAGACCGATCCTTGGTTGAACGGCCACAAGAACGCAGAGCTCGAAAAAGCTGTTGGCGAGAGCATTGCTGTCGGGAAGATGACCGCCGACTTCGTGGACTTGATGAAGGCCGCCGACGAGCGCAGCTTAGAAGCCGGTGCAGTTTTCAATTACAGCAACTTTGACACGGTTGCACTGGGGTTGTTGGTGGAGGCCGCCTCAGGCATGCCGTTTTCTAAGTACTTCGAGAAAACCGTTTGGGCAGATACAGGTGCAGAGTCGCAAGGCGCTTGGTTCGTGAACGCAAAAGGACAAACCTCCACTTACAACGGATTCAGTGCACGCCCTCATGACTGGCTTCGCCTGGGCATCATGGTTTTACGCGAACTTAAAAGCGCGAACTCCTGTTTTGGGAATTTCCTAAAAGAAGCCACCTCAAAGCAGATCGACACTCTGAGCGGTTTGGCACCGGCCTACGGCTATCAAATCTGGGTTCAGTGTTCTCGCGGCACCGGCTTCTGTTTTGCCGGCTTTGGTGGTCAGTACCTGGTGTTTGATGAAAAAGAAAACATGGTGCTGTATCACCATGCGACAACATTTTCTCAAGTCGGGCGAGCGACGGCGGGCGTGATGGACCCGCTCATCCGGTCGCTGGCCTCTATTGAGCAGACACCACGCTGAGCGCTCGTGTCATAAGACTCAAGCAGCGCCGCCGCCCAGGCAGGTGGCGCGCGTTTTTTGATGCGAGCTGTCGTCAGTCGGCCGTGATGTTGTTGTCGCGAATGGCCTTGCCATAACGCGCCAGCTGATCCCGCACCAGGCTGGTCAGCTCTGCAGGGGTGGTGCCGTCACGCTTGAGGCCCAGGCCGGCAAAGCGCTCTTTGATCGACGGGTCGGCCAGCGCCTTGACGACTTCGCGATGCAAGCGGTCTTGAATTTCTTTGGGCGTGCCTTTGGGTGCTGTCAGCGCAAACCAGGTGCTGTAGTCAAAGCCCTGAATGCCCTGCTCCTTGAGTGTCGGCGAGTCGGGGTACTCAGGCTGACGGCTGTCGGTCATCACGCCAATCAGGCGCATTTTTCCGCCCTTGGC